>NZ_NFKD01000028.1:0-53196 GCF_002160215.1 Bacteroides sp. An19
ATTTTGTATTGCCGGATGACCCTGATTCCGGGCTTCCACCGCCTTCCTCCGCCCTTTTCGCTACGCTCCAAGGACGGAGGAAGGCGGTGGCGGAGTTGCACTTCTAACTTGACGGTGGGCGCAAATTACAAAGGCGGAATACCTACTTTTGGGGATTGCAGCACAAAAGCAGACTCCGTACCTTTGCAGCGTAATTAGAATCATTAAAAATAACAATAAAAAAATGACAAAACACTGCGTCCTCACATTAATTTGCTTATTAATGTGTTCTCTCACTGTTTCGGCACAAAAACGAGCCATGCTGTCGGGAAAAATCATTTCGGCAGAAGATAAAAGCATCATCGACTTCGCCACCGTTTATCTGCAAGGCACCAGTTATGGATGTACCACCAACGAACGGGGCATCTATCATCTGAAAGCTCCCGCAGGTACCTATACATTGGTAGTTTCCGCCATCGGATTTGAGACATTCGAAGAACAAATCACCTTGAAAAATGAAGAGCGTACCCGGCAGACCATCGTGCTAAAGACTGCTACACACCAACTGGATGAAGTGGTAGTAGTATCCAACGGGGTGAGCCGTGTGCAGAAATCGGCATTCAACGCCGTAGCACTGGACACACGGGAGCTACACAACTCCACCAAAAGCCTGAGCGATGCCCTGACCCAACTGCCCGGACTGAAACTGCGCGAATCGGGAGGCGTAGGCTCAGACATGCAACTGATGCTGGACGGTTTCTCGGGCAAGCATGTAAAAATATTCATCGACGGAGTACCTCAGGAGGGTGCTGGTACAGCATTCGACATCAACAACATACCGGTAAACTTTGCCGAACGTATTGAAGTATATAAAGGTGTGGTCCCCGTAGGCTTCGGTACCGATGCTTTGGGAGGAGTCATCAATATTGTGACCAACAAGCGTCGCCGTAGCTGGCATCTGGACGCTTCGTACTCGTATGGATCATTCAATACGCACAAATCATACATCAACTTCGGACAAACCTTCCGCAACGGACTGATGTATGAAATAAACGCTTTCCAAAACTTCTCGGACAACGATTACTACATCGACAACTATATTACCGAATTCGGCGATGATGGCATAACAGAAAATACCGACCGCAATAAAATCTATCACATACGCCGCTTCAACGACCAGTTTCATAACGAAGCCATCATCGGGAAAGTGGGTCTTGTAGACAAAAAATGGGCAGACCGCCTGATGCTGGGTTTCACCTTCTCTAATTTCTACAAAGAAATACAGACAGGTGTATACCAGTATATCGTCTTTGGTGAGAAACACCGCAAGGGACACTCGTTCGTTCCTTCACTGGAATACAGCAAACGCAATCTCTTCACCAAAGGACTGGATGTGATGCTGACCGCCAACTATAATCATAACATTACAAATAACATCGACACCGCCACATATAAATACAACTGGCTGGGAGACCGCAAGTTCACCGGAAGTCATGGCGAACAGTCGTATCAAGACAACGAATCAAAGAATACCAACTGGAACGGAACCTTTACCGCCAACTACCGCATCGGAACGGCACATACATTTACGTTGAATCACGTCTTGAGCACCTTCCGGCGCACCACCCGTTCGTATGTAGACGGGAGTTCGAAGATTTCCGACTTCAGCATACCTAAAATCACACGCAAGAATATCACGGGCCTCTCATACCGCCTGATGCCTACAGAAAAATGGAACTTCTCAGCTTTCGGGAAATATTACAACCAGTATAACCAAGGTCCGGTATCGCAAAGCGAAGACGGTGTAGGCAATTACATCGGCAGGCACAGGCATACCAGCGCATTCGGATACGGAGCCGCCGGCACATACTTCATCATCAAAGGGCTCCAGGCAAAGCTTTCGTATGAAAAAGCATACCGTCTGCCTACCACCGATGAGCTATTCGGCGATGAAGACCTGGAAGCCGGTAAAACCGATCTGCGTCCCGAAAAAAGTGACAACGTGAACTTCAACCTCAGCTATAACCGCCAGTTCGGCAAGCACGGCATCTATGTGGAAGGTACGCTGATTTACCGCGACACAAAAGATTATATCCAACGCGGACTGAGCACCGTAAGTGGAATGAGTTACGGCATCTACGAAAATCACGGACGGGTGAAGACGAAAGGTTTCAACATATCGGCACGTTACAATTACTCCCGCTGGTTCTCATTGGGAGGCACATACAACAACATCAACGTACGTGATGATGAACGTTACACTGCGGAAAATACCCAGCAGCAAAGTGCCACGTACGGCCAACGTATGCCGAACCTCCCATATGTTTTTGCCAACTTCGATGCCAGCTTCACATGGCACGACCTTTTCGCTGAAGGCAATGTACTTACCATATCGTACGACGGATACTACCAACACGAATTCCCTTTATATTGGGAACGCTTTGGCGACCCTTCTACCAAGAGTCGAGTACCCGAACAGCTCTCACATAACCTGAGCATCGGCTATTCGATAAAAAACGGACGGTACAACCTCTCACTGGAATGCCGGAACCTGACGGACGAAAAACTTTACGATAACTTCAGCCTCCAAAAAGCCGGCCGTGCCTTTTACGGCAAATTCCGCGTATACTTCGGAGGATAAAGACTGGAACAGAAATTATTAAACTTAAATACAAACAAGGATGAAGAAAAAACATTTCTCATGGGCACTGATGGCTGCCCTCTCTTTCGGCTGTATCTGTACTACAGCTTGCAGTGATGACGAAACCGTACAAACCGAAGAACCGGATCCTACACCCGACCCTAATCCCGATACCCCTACAGACGAAACCCTCAGCCGTTTCGTAATTGTGGCAGAAGCAGGTCAAGGCTCCAACACAGCAACTTACCTCGTAACGTCCGAATCGCTGGACGAAGGTCAAGTGACGGCTTTGGGCAACGGATACGAGACCGAAACAGCCTCCAACTGGATATTCTATCGCGAAAACTACCTGTTCAGCTTCCAATACAACGATGGAAATAACGGAACCGGTTTCTCCTTTAAGCTGAACGATGCCGGCAATGTAGTGGAAGACCGCCAGTACACATTCAACCGTACGACAACATACGGCACGTGGGGAGACAATGTAATAACCGCCTCTACCAATGCCGGCACCGCCGAACAAGACAACGAAGGCAATTATGCCTATTATCTGCAATTCAATTACCTGAGCGTACTGGACGGAAGTACCGTTACCGGAAGCCGTATTGCCGAAAACTTCCTGGGTAATGGTGAACGGGTAAGTTTTGCTGGCTTTGTAGAAGCAAACAACCGCCTTTACACATCAGTAGTTCCCATGGGGATGAGCCACTATGGCGTAAATACCTATCCCGAATATATCGTAGACCCATCGTATGTGGCAAATGGAAGCGGAGGAAGCGGTTCGGGACAATATACCGCTGGAATGATTCCCACAACCCAGTATCCGGACAGTGCTTTCGTCGCCATTTATAGTGGAGACGATTTCAACGAGACTCCTGTCATTGCCCGTACCGGTAAAATCGGTTTTGCCAGCGGACGTATGCGCTCTCAATACTACCAGACAATTTGGGCAGCAGACAATGGCGACCTCTATGTATTCTCACCGGGTTACGGACGTACTACCACCACACCGGTAACCAATAACGACGGTACCCAGTTCAACCGCGTGCAAGGTCAGCTGCCTTCGGGAGTAGTGCGTATCAAAGCAGGCGAAACCGTATTCGATGATAACTATTACGTAAATCTGGAAATGCTGGGAAACAAAAACCCAATGTTTCGTTGCTGGCACATCACAGACGATTATTTCCTGCTTCAAATGTATAGCGAAGGAGCCGAAAATATGAGTGGAACCAGTGCTCCACGCAATGAATTGGCTGTATTCAAAGGCGAAGAAGGCACACTGACCGTAGTAACCGGCTTACCCGATGCCAATACACTTTCCAGCATCGGCACCCCGTGTAGCGACAATGGATACGCCTATATCCCCATCGTAACGACCAGTTCCGAAAACAGCCAGACCATTTACCGCATCGACCCCACTACAGGCGTGGCTACAACCGGCCTGCAAGTAAATGATGTCATATCTGTATCGGCATTAGGAAAACTCTCAAAATAACGGAATAAACCTTTTCACCACAGAGGAGACACGGAGTAACACAAAAAAAATGAAAAGCTCTGTGCGCCTCTGTGATTAAGATAAGTGATACGACTGACTTACTTATGTGAAACGCCCGAGTCACTTATGTGAAACGGCCAACGCACTTATGTTCATCAAAACGCATGCTTGAACCAACTCTCTATTCTATTATGATGACATCTACAATAGGCACATTGTAATTCATCCCTGTAGCGATCTAAACATCTGTACACAATGAGAAAACTTTTTGCAAAACTCCACCTTTGGCTCTCGCTCCCTTTAGGCATCATCATCAGTATCATTTGTTTGTCGGGAGCAGCTCTGGTATTCGAACGGGATATTACCCAGGCACTTCAACGTTCGCTTTATACCGTTGTTCCTCCTTCAGAAGATGTCCAGCCTCTCTCTCCTTCCCAACTGGCAACGCACATCCAAGCACAAGTGTCCGACTCGCTCCACCTTTCTTCACTTCTGCTTTCAGCCAATCCGCACGAAACAGCTTTTGCCTCATTCCGCGAAACAGGCCGGAAACAGCTTAGTGTCAATCCCTATACAGGGGAAGTACTGGGCTGGACCCAATCGTATCCCTTCTTCCAGACCATGCGTAAACTACACCGTTGGCTGCTGGACCCACCTGCCTCGAAAGGCGAAAAGTCGGTAGGAAAAATCATTGTAGGAATCACCACACTAGTGATGGTATTTATCCTGATAAGCGGACTCATCATCTGGATACCTCGCACACGCAAGGCACTGAAAAACCGCCTCAGCGTGTCGTGCACCAAAGGTTGGCGCCGTTTCTGGTACGATAGTCATGTGGCAATAGGATTTTATAGCACTCTTTTCCTGCTTGTAATGGCACTCACCGGACTCACGTGGTCTTTCGGCTGGTACCGCACGGCTGCTTATTCGCTCTTCGGCGAAACGCCCTCTTCCACACAAGTACGTCACACAGACAAAGGCAAAGACAGGTCCCGCAAAGACGAAGTGAAAATCACTTGGAAAGATGCAAACGCCTCCGCCCCACAAAGCCTGAAAGGATGGTTTTATGCCTTCCATACCGGAAGCTGGGGAGGAATAACCACCAAAATACTTTATTTTCTTGCCGCGCTCTTTGGAGGTATCCTCCCTTTAAGCGGATATTATTTATGGTGGAAACGGACACGCCGGCGAGAAAAATCCCAAATCCGCAGAGATTAACATCGCAGACCGAATCATATTTCCAAGATGTATCCGGTATCTCATTTTTTTATCTTATCTTTGTCGCCGGAACAACAACACACATCGTATGAAGCGAATCATTTTAACTTCCCCCGACAAGATATACGGCAACATCACGTTGCCTTCCTCGAAAAGCATCTGCAACCGTGCACTCATTATCAACGCACTGGCACAAGCTTTCTCGAAACCGGAAAACCTTTCTGATTGCGATGACACACGCGTGATGATACATGCCCTGCAAGAAATGCCTCCGGTTATCGATATCGGGGCTGCAGGCACTGCCATGCGCTTCCTGACCGCTTTCCTGTCTGTACATCCGGGCACACACATACTGACCGGAACCCAACGTATGCAGCAACGCCCCATCGGCTTACTGGTCAATGCCTTACGTACACTGGGAGCAGACGTGGAATATAGCGGGAACGAAGGCTATCCACCTTTGCGCATTACGGGACGCCAACTGATAAACCATGATGTTACGCTACCGGGCAACGTCAGTTCGCAATACATTTCTGCCCTACTGATGATTGGTCCTGCCCTGAAAAACGGACTCACACTCAACCTGACAGGAGAAATCATTTCCCGTCCGTATATTGACCTTACCCTGCACTTGATGAAAAGTTTCGGTGCAAAAGCCGGATGGGCAAATGAAAAACAACTCTATGTCGAACCTCATCCTTACGAAGCACCCTCATCGTATTACGTGGAAAGCGACTGGAGCGCTGCATCATATTGGTATGAAATCTGTGCCCTCGCGCCCGAAGCACAAATAGAACTTCCGGGGCTGTTCCGGCAAAGCCCGCAAGGAGATGCATACGTAGCCCACCTTTTCTCGTCGCTGGGTGTCAAGACACAATACCTTGACCACAAAGTAGTGCTACAAAAAGAAGGCAAACCGGTATCGCAGATGACATACAATTTCATCAACCAGCCTGACTTGGCACAGACGTTTGTGGTGACCTGCGCCTTACTGAATATCCCTTTCCGGTTCAGTGGACTGCAAAGCTTGAAAATCAAAGAAACCGACCGTATAGCCGCCCTGATGAAAGAAATGAAGAAACTGGGCTATGTGCTGACCGAAACTGACAGCTGTATCTTGGAATGGAACGGAGAACGGTGCCCTTCCGACATATCCCCCTGCATCGATACATACGAAGACCACCGGATGGCAATGGCTTTTGCTCCTGCCTGCATTCCACTAGGGAAATTATCCATCAACAACCCGCAGGTAGTGAGTAAATCATATCCTCACTTCTGGGACGACCTGCAGGCGACTGGATTCACCATCAACGGGAAAAACTGACTATGGGAATACTCCTTATTATATTGGCAGGCGTCATCCTGTTTGGACTGGTAGCCGGATATTTCTATAACCGGAATCTACACCGGAAAATTGCACGAGGAGAACTGAAAGAAGCCCCACCTGTGGTTACGGTGGATAGCGAATGCTGCGGACAACACGCCGTATGTGAAAAAGAAAGCCTCCTGGCCGCCGTAAGCCGACAAATAGAATATTACGATGACGAAGAGCTGGACCGCTTCAAAGGACGTCCGGCAGACCAATACACGGCAGACGAAACGGACGAGTTTCGCGATATTCTTTACTCAATGCAGGAAGAAGATGTAGCAGGATGGAGCCGTAGCTTGCAATTAAGGGGTATCAATCTACCCGACGAACTGAAAGATGAATTGTTTCTCATTGTGGGAGAAAGAAGAAACAATGCAATAAACAACTAAAATCAAGTACCGGGTTCTTTTGTTTTTGAGTTGGTAAGTTTATAAGCTACAGGTATGCTTCGGCCTAAAGACTCAAAGACTTACGGACGAACAAACTCATTTGCTTATGATGGATTTACTACAATACACTTTTTTCCAACATGCCTTGTTGGGAAGCCTGTTTGCCAGCATTGCCTGCGGTATCATCGGCACCTACATTGTCACACGCCGGCTGGTATTCATCAGCGGAGGTATCACTCACGCTTCGTTCGGAGGCATCGGCATCGGACTTTACACCGGTATCCCGCCCATACTTGCCGCCGCCATTTTCTCAGTACTCTCTGCATTCGGAGTAGAATGGCTCAGCAAGCGAAGCGATATGCGCGAAGATTCTGCCATTGCCGTATTCTGGACATTCGGAATGGCTATCGGCATCATTTTCAGCTTCCTTTCCCCAGGATTCACGCCCGATCTTTCATCGTTTCTTTTCGGGAACATCCTGACCATCACACAAGGAGATATCCTTTTGCTAGGCATACTAAGCAGTGTGCTTACCATATTTTTCGCCCTTTTCCTGCGCCCCATCGTAGCCATTGCATTCGATCCTGAATTTGCCCGTTCACAGCGGATGCCCGTCACATGCTTCGAATATATTCTGATGATGTTCATCGCCCTTACCATCGTATCTTGCTTGCGTATGGTGGGCATCGTGCTGGCAATCTCACTCCTCACCTTACCCCAGATGACCGCTAACCTGTTCACATACAGATTCAAGCACATCATTTGGCTTTCCATCGGCATCGGATATATCAGTTGCCTGGGAGGGCTAATCCTCTCCTACCACTATCAGATACCATCAGGAGCATCCATCATTTTTGTGTCCATCTTATTCTATGCACTCGCAAAGTTGAGCCGTATGAGATACAAGCTACGAAAAAATCATTAACTTTGCAAAAAGTTTATCCAACAAGTATATGAAAATAACGATTACAGACCTCGAGCATATCCATGAAGCGGCAAAAGCTTTCATCGCCGCTATGGGTGACAACACTGTGTTTGCTTTCTACGGCAAAATGGGAGCCGGAAAAACCACATTTATCAAAGCTGTTTGCGAAGAACTGGGCGTGACTGATGTCATCAACTCACCCACATTCGCCATCGTAAACGAATACCGTTCGGACACCACAGGCGAACTGATTTACCACTTCGACTTCTACCGTATCAAAAAGCTGGAAGAAGTATACGATATGGGTTATGAAGACTATTTCTACAGCGGTGCCTTGTGTTTCATCGAATGGCCTGAACTGATAGACGACTTGCTCCCGGGTGATGCCGTGAAAGTCCGAATCGACGAATTGGAAGACGGAAGCCGAACGGTCAGCATCGACGCCGAAGCATAATATCGACATCACAATGGCCGTACATTATATCATACAAGCCTTGTTTGTGCTGGTGGGTATGCTCGCCCTGCTGGCAGCATTGTTCAACTGGGATTGGTTCTTCACCGCACACAATACCCGTTTCATCGTGGCCAATGCCGGAAGGAAGCGGGCACGCTTGTTTTATGCCGCTATCGGCCTGTTAATGATAGCTACGGGAATATTTTTCTTTCTGTCAATAAAAGGATGCATCTGATTACAATCACACAAATGCCCCGATTAGAAGATAATCCTCTCCGTCATTGAAAATAATCTGCATAATTTAGAAGCTGTTTTGAATTTATCGTGCGATGATTTGGGATGAGTTTTTGAGGCATTTTTGCTTCTGTGATGAGGAAGATAGCGGGCTATCTGACGAAGAACAGGAGCGAAAAGGACCAAAAAATCGCCCAAAGCACACACGGAAACGGATACATCAAGTCAAGAAAAACTTTTTGGAGAAATTCAAAACAGCTTCTTAGATACATTTGCCCCGATTCTCTTACGGTTTTATTTCCTTATTTCCTTTTTTTTATTTACATTTGCTCTATACATTAACAATAATTCAAACAGAAGCGTTATGAACGAGCATTTTGTAATCAATCTTGGTCGACAATTAGGGAGCGGCGGAAAAGAAATCGGAGAAAAACTGGCAAAAGACCTTGGCATCGCCTTTTACGACAAAGAACTGATAAACCTCGCATCAAAAGAAAGCGGATTATGTAAAGAGTTTTTCGAGAAAGCCGACGAAAAGGCTTCGCAAAGCCTGTTAGGAGGACTGTTCGGAACACGGTTCCCCTTCATTACCGAAGGAGCTTATCCTTATAATTCGTACTTGAGCAATGACTCTCTGTTCAAAATCCAAAGCGATGTCATCCGCCACCTTGCTGAAAAACAATCATGCCTCTTTGTAGGACGATGTGCCGACTATGTATTGCGTGACCATCCGCGATGTGCCAACGTCTTTGTATCAGCCTCCCCCCAAGCACGCATCGAGCGCCTGACCAAACGACTGAACATCAGCGAAGAAAAAGCAGAAGAAATTATGGAAAAAGCCGACAAGAAACGCTCTTCCTACTATAATTATTATAGCTACAACACATGGGGAGCCGCCGCGACATACCACCTTTGCATCGACTCGTCAGTACTGGGAATCGACGGAACAGTCGATTTCATCAGGCAATTCGTCAAGCTGAAACTGCAACTCCCATAAATAACAATGACCACCATCGGACTCTTATCAGACACACACGGCTATTGGGACGGACGTTACCTGAAATATTTCGAACCGTGTGACGAAATATGGCATGCAGGAGACATCGGTTCCCTGGAAATCATACAAAAGCTGGAAGCTTTCCGTCCGTTACGTGCCGTGTATGGCAACATCGACGGACAAGACATCCGTCTGCGCTTCCCCGAAATCAACCGGTTTACCATAGATGAAACAGATGTACTCATCAAGCACATCGGAGGATATCCCGGGAAATA
The DNA here is from genome assembly GCF_002160215.1 of Bacteroides sp. An19. NCBI lineage: Bacteria > Pseudomonadati > Bacteroidota > Bacteroidia > Bacteroidales > Bacteroidaceae > Bacteroides > Bacteroides sp. An19. The sequence goes on from NZ_NFKD01000028.1 coordinate 9,977, forward strand.
TGACCCGTCGGTACGGAATATTTTATCAACCCATCCTCCCCGGTTGTTCATCAGCGGCCACTCGCACATCCTGAAAGTGAAATATGATTCCAAGCTGGGACTGCTGCACATCAATCCGGGTGCTGCCGGCAAGTATGGCTTCCATACAGTACGCACTTTGGTACGCTTCCGTATCGATAAAGGTAATTTTTCTGACCTGGAAGTAATAGAATTAAACGAATAATGCTTGCTTGATTGAAAAATCTTTCCGAAATTTGCACCGCTTAAACAAAGTAACATTATGAAAACCTATTTAGTTACAGGAGCAGCCGGATTTATCGGTGCTAATTATATAAAATACATTCTTGCTAAACATGAAGATATACGGGTAGTCGTATTGGATGCTCTGACATACGCCGGCAACTTAGGCACTATTGCCAAAGATATAGACGACGATCGTTGCTATTTCATCAAAGGAAATATCTGCGACCGCAATCTTGCCGACCAGTTGTTTTCTGAATACAAATTTGACTATATCATCAACTTTGCAGCAGAGAGCCACGTGGACCGAAGCATCGAAAACCCACAACTTTTTCTACAGACCAACATTTTAGGAACACAAAACCTACTGGATGCAGCCCGCTGTGCATGGGTGACCGGTAAAGACGAACAAGGCTATCCGACGTGGAGGCGCGATGTACGTTTCCATCAGGTGTCCACCGATGAAGTATATGGTTCATTGGGAGATGAAGGCTTCTTTACCGAAGATACCCCATTATGTCCGCACAGCCCGTATAGTGCATCAAAAGCCAGTGCAGACTTCATCGTCCTTGCCTATCGTGACACTTACAAAATGCCTGTAACCATTACACGATGCTCGAACAACTACGGTCCTTACCAATTTCCAGAAAAACTGATTCCATTGGTAATAAAGAACATACTCGAAGGCAAGAGACTGCCGGTATATGGAAAAGGTACGAATGTACGTGACTGGCTGTATGTAGAAGACCATTGCAAAGCCATTGACCTCGTAGTATGTCACGGGAAAAACGGAGAAATATACAACGTAGGAGGACACAATGAAAAACAAAACATCGAAATTGTCCGATTAATCATTGGCACTATTTACCAGATAATGGAAAAAGAACCCGACTACCGGAAGATGCTGAAGAAAAAAGAAACGAACGAAAACGGACAAATCAAAATTGATTGGATAAACGAATCACTGATTACTTTTGTCAAAGACCGTCTGGGTCATGACCAACGTTACGCCATCGATCCATCAAAAATAACTCATGACTTGGGGTGGGTGCCCGAAACCAAATTTGAAGACGGCATTGTCAAAACCGTGAAATGGTATCTGGACAATCAGGAATGGGTAAAAAACGTAACAAGCGGAGATTACCAGAACTATTACGAAAATATGTACAAAAATAAATAGAATTTTCAAACCGGGGGATTCTACAAATAAATGTCCGCCATTAGCCAATCCGTCTGAGTTGAAAACGCAGTAGTACTGCATCTGCCGATGAAGATATATTCGTAAGCCGATGAAGTATATATTCAACCGCGAATGCAGTATATATGCATTTTTTAAGGATATGCATTGGCTGTTGGCGGACATTTATCCATTTTCTGCAAATTGACTGTATTAAGAAGCTGTTTTGAATTTCTCCAAAAAGTTTTTCTTGGCTTGATGTATCCGTTTTCGTGCGTGCTTTGGGCGATTTTTTGGTCCTTTCCGCTCCTGTTCTTCGTCAGATAGCCCGCTATCTTCCTCATCACAAAAGCGAAAATGCCTCAAAAACTCATCCCAAATCATCGCACGATAAATTCAAAACAGCTTCTAAGGATGAAGAATGAGTGATGTTTCACCTCATTCTTCATCCTTAATTCTTCATTTTTCATTCATCAAGTATGCCTTGAACGAAGCGAAGTCTTTCGGCATCGGGACGCTTTGCTTCGTACCGCGCATAAACGCCTGAAGCTTTTCGGGGATATCCACCTTGGTTCCGATAATGGCTTCCACCGTCTGCAAGAACTTTGCCGGATGGGCTGTTTCGAGGAACACTCCCGTTTCGCCCGGCTTCAAGCCTTCCGCCAGCGCACGATAACCGCACGCCCCGTGAGGGTCGAGCAGGTATCCGGTTTCCTCGTAAGCCTTCTGCACGGTTTCGCGAATCTGCTCATCGGTATAAGTCTCGCCACTGATTTCGCCGGAGATAGCCTCGTGGCTTCCTCCGTATAAGTCGAGGATACGGGCGAAGTTGCTGGGGTCGCCCACATCCATGGCATTGGCAATGGTCGCTACCGAAGGACGCGGCGTATAGACACCCGTCTTCAAGTATTGATAGAAAATATCATTGCGGTTATTGGCGGCGATAAAGCGTTTTACCGGAAGCCCCATCCGCTTGCCGAAAAGCCCTGCCGTAATGTTTCCGAAGTTCCCGCTGGGCACGCAGATGACCAGATTGTCCGCCTTGCCCTGCTTCTTCATCTGGGCATAAGCGTAAAAATAATAGAAAGCCTGAGGCAAGAAGCGCGCCACATTGATGGAATTGGCAGAGGTCAGCTGCATGTGCGCCTTCAGCTCTTCGTCCATAAACGCGTTTTTCACCAGTGCCTGGCAATCGTCGAACGTGCCGTCCACCTCAATGGCGGTGATGTTCTGCCCCAGCGTGGTGAACTGCTTTTCCTGTATCTCGCTCACCTTCCCTTTCGGGTAAAGCACATACACATGAATGCCTTCCACACCCAGGAAACCGTTTGCCACGGCACTTCCCGTATCGCCCGACGTAGCTACCAGTACATTGACCTGCTTCTTTCCTTCCTTGCGGATGAAATAGCCCAAGAGGCGTGCCATAAAGCGTCCGCCCACGTCCTTGAACGCCAGCGTAGGCCCGTGGAAGAGCTCCAGCGAATAGATATTGTCTTTCACCTTCACCACCGGCGCATCAAAGCTCAAGGTGTCATATACAATCTGCTTCAAGACATCCGCCGGCACATCTTCTCCGAAGAAAGCGTCCGCCACGCGGTAAGCGATTTCCTGAAACGAAAGGTTTTCTATCTCATCGTAAAACGATGCGGGCAAAGGCTTGATTTCGCGGGGCATGTAAAGCCCTTTGTCACCTGCCAGTCCGCGCACTACGGCTTCTTCCAGTGTAGCGTCGGAAGCCTGCTTATTGGTACTGTAATATTTCATAATCTGTGGTGAAAGTTTCAGCTATTCATAAATAAATTCATAAACTCGTCTTTTTCCAACATGCCGTATCCGCCTTCCCGGCACGACACCTCATCGTATGCCTGCACCGCATCCGGCTCAATGCCCGGATAATAAATCAAGAAAGGTATCGGCTCGGCGGTATGCGTGCGCAATTCGCACGGGGTCGGATGGTCGGGAAGCACGGCTATCGCCACCGGTTCGTCCCAGTCTTTTACCGCTTCCCAAATGGGTTTAACGGCACGCTGGTCCAGATATTCGATGGTCTTCAACTTCAAGTCTACATCGCCCTCATGTCCTGCCTCATCGCTTGCTTCGATGTGCAGGTAAACGAAATCATCGGTCTTCAGGGCATCGATGGCGGCTTGTGCCTTGCCTTCGTAATTGGTGGTATAAAGCCCCGTGGCACCCTCTACATCGATGCACCGGAGTCCGGCATAGCGTCCGATGCCCCGGATGAGGTCGACCGCCGTAATCACCGAGCCCTTGCGGATGGAGGGGTATTTATTCGCCAACGGCTCCATCTTCGGGCGATAGCCCGGACTCCAGGGCCAGATGCTGTTCGCCGGGTCTTTGCCCTCGCTCATCCGTTTCAGGTTAAGCGGATGCGAAGCCAGCAAGTCTTGCGAAGCCATAATCAGCCCGTTCAGCAAATCGGCGGTTTCTTGCGCTTCGGGAACCAACGCCTTCACCAGATTCGGGCGGAAGGGCTGCAACGGGATGTCGTGCGGAGGCACGCAAGCCACGTGTTTGTTTCCGCCTTTCACCACCAGCAAATGCCGGTATTGCACGCCGGTATAGAAATGGATACGGTCGGAGCCTAAGCGTTCTTCCAAGGCACGAATCAGCTCGTCGGCTTCTTCGGTGGTGATGTGGCCTGCCGAATGATTCTTCAGGGTATCGCCCTCTATGCATACCAGGTTGCAGCGCATCGCCATGTCATCCGGCTCCAAATCGACTCCGATGCTGGCGGCTTCCAACACCCCGCGTCCCTCGTACACCGTAGGCAGGTCGTACCCCATCACCGACATGTTCGCCACCTCGCTTCCCGGATGAAACCCGTCGGCTACGGTCTTCAGCATTCCGGTGCGTCCCATGCGTGCCAGCATATCCATGCAGGGCGTATGGGCATATTGCAATAAAGTCTTGTTTCCCAGAGAGGGGACAGCCCAATCCGCCATCCCGTCTCCTAATATAATCAGATGTTTCATTTCGTTTTCTTTTTAGTTGACCGGGTAACTAGGTACTAGTTGACTAGATACTAGGTTTTAGGTACTTTAAGAATCGGACTATTCAAAACCTAGTCCCTAGTACCTAGTCACCTGGTACCTAAACTTAAATATTCGCAATGCTCATAATATCCGCAAACACTCCGGCGGCGGTCACGCTCGCACCGGCTCCATAGCCTTGGATAAGCATCGGATATTCGTTATAGCGCTCGGTGGTAAGCAAGATGATATTATTGCTTCCCGCCAGTTCGTAGAACGGATGATGGCGGTCTACCTCTACCAGTTCTACCACTCCCTTTCCGCCTTCGAAGCGTGCCACGAACCGCCAGCGCTTGCCTTCACGCTCCAACACCTTGCGGCGTGCCTCGAAATCGGCATCCAGCGAAGGTATCTTGCGCCAGAAGTCATCCAGCGACCCTTCGAAGAAGCTGTCGGGAATGAACAAGTGTTTCTCTACATCTTCCTGGTTCAGGCGATAACCTGCTTCACGTGCCAGGATGACCAACTTGCGCACCACATCGGTTCCGCTCAAGTCAATACGCGGGTCGGGTTCGGAATATCCTTGCTCCTTTGCGTTCCGGATGGTTTGGCTCAAAGGTACATCGGCACTGATTTCATTGAAGATATAATTCAGCGTGCCGCTCAATACAGCTTCGATTTTCAATATCTTGTCTCCGCTATTAATCAGGTCATTGATGGTATTGATGACCGGAAGTCCTGCTCCTACATTGGTCTCGAACAAAAACTTCACACCCCGATGGCGGGCTATCCGCTTCAACTCGGCATAAATCTCATAATCCGAAGAAGCCGCAATCTTGTTTGCCGCCACCACCGAGATGTTATGCCCCAGGAAATCCTTATACAAGGAAGCGATTTCGGGGCTGGCTGTACAATCCACAAACACCGAGTTGAAGATATTCATCCCGATAATCTCATCGTGCAATACCTGCACCGATGAAGGCATGCCCTTTTCTTCCAGTTCCTCACGGTAATGGGCAAGGTCGATTCCCGCACGGGTGAACATTGCCTTGTGCCCGTTGGCGATTCCCACGATTTTCAGGTTCAGCCCCCGTTCCTGCTTCAAGCGTTCCTGCTGGCCGTGTATCTGGTCTATCAGGCTATGCCCCACCGTACCGATGCCGCAAATGAAAAGGTTCAGCACTTGATATTCGGAAAGAAAAAACGAATCGTGGATGACATTCAAGGTCTTGCGGAGCGAACCGCCTTCTACCACAAACGAGATATTGGTTTCCGACGCACCTTGCGCACAGGCTATCACGTTAATGCCGTTCCGCCCCAGCGTACCGAAGAGCTTTCCGGCAATGCCCGGCGTATGCTTCATGTTTTCACCCACAATAGCTACCGTAGCAAGCCCTCCCTCGGCTTTCATCGGGCTGATTTCGCCCATTTCGATTTCCTTGGCGAACTCTTCATCGAGCACCTTGCAGGCAAGTGCCGCATCTTCATTGCGCACGCCGATAGAAGTAGAGTTTTCCGAAGAAGCCTGCGATACGAGAAACACACTGATGCCGTTCTCCGCCAGGGTCTTGAAGATGCGGTAGTTCACGCCGATAACGCCTACCATACCCAGTCCGGTCATCGTAATAAGGCACGTGTCGTTGATAGAAGAAATGCCCTTGATGGCTTTCGAAGAATGGTCTGCCTCCTGCTTCACGATAGTGCCCGGAGCGTCGGGATTGAATGTATTCTTTATTAATATAGGTATATTCTTATGGCACACCGGATAGATAGTAGGCGGATAAACCACCTTCGCGCCGAAGTTGCAAAGCTCCATCGCCTCCACATAGCTCAGTTCGGTGATGGGGTAAGCGGTGCTGATGACCCTCGGGTCGGCGGTCATAAACCCGTCCACATCCGTCCATATCTCCAGCACATCGGCATCCAGCGCCGCGGCGATGATAGAAGCGGTATAATCAGAACCGCCCCTGCCCAGATTAGTCACTTCGCCCGTATCCTTATCCGACGAGATAAAGCCCGGCACCAACGATACGCGCGGAATCTCACGGAAGGTCTCGCGCACCAGACGGTTGGTCAGTTCCGAGTCGAGGATATGCTTGTTGTGCTTCTTTTCCGTCTTGATGAACAGGCGGGAGTCGAACCATTGCGCCCCGTCGATGAGCGTAGCCACGATGATGGAAGACAAACGCTCGCCATAGCTCACGATGGTCGACGAGGTCTTGGGCGAAAGGTCGCGTATCAGGTAAATGCCTTGAAAGATATCCTTCAATTCGCTCAGCAGCTCATTCACACAATCGAGAAGCAACTCCCGTTTCTCGCCCGCAGGAATCACCGTATAAACCATTTCGATGTGGCGGTTCACGATTTCCTTCATCTCTTTCTCGTATCCCGAATCGCCCGATGCCGCCATGTTCGAAGTCTTTATCAACTTGTCGGTGATGCCTCCCAACGCCGAAACCACTACGATTACCTTATCATCTATCGCCTCAACTATTTTCTTTACATTCAACATGCTGTTGACGGAACCTACCGACGTTCCGCCGAATTTCAATACTTTCATACGATTGTTCGATAAAACTAATTGATGGCACACGATGAACCCTTAAAAAATCCGTTTCATCTGTGTGCGATGAATTATAAACACTTATTATTGAATCATAAAAATGAAGAAATGCCTGCGTCCACAGGCGTGTATCACGTAGAAACACCATTATACAACCGCTCAACCCCGAGGGGTCATCCCAGTGGCAGATGTATAGAGGGACATACGCCCCGTGGCACACATCAGAATGATATGTAGATTGTTCCGGTTCATGTATAATTGTTTTATCGTTCGCAAATATAGTAACATTTTTCCATAAACAAACATATTCGGCGTTTTTTTTGGAATAATCCGTCAAAGTTCATGCCCGCGAAGCCGAAAACAAGCGTCAAAGGACGGATGATTGCACACTTTCCAGCGAAAATCTTCACAAACTATTGCAAGAGAATAAAAAATCCCCTATTTTTGTTCACATAAACTTATCGACAAAATATTTAAAGCAACAAGAATATGGCAGATTCTAAAACTATCCTCAGCAGCGCTGAAGAAAAAATGGATATGGCAATCATGTATCTGGAAGATGCTTTGGCACATATCCGCGCCGGAAAAGCCGATGTACGTCTGCTTGACGGCATCCGTGTAGATTCATATGGAAGCATGGTTCCTATTAATAATGTAGCGGCGGTCACTACCCCCGATGCACGAAGCATCGCCATCAAACCGTGGGACAAGAGCATGTTCCGCATCATCGAAAAAGCGATTATCGACTCCGACCTGGGTATCATGCCCGAAAACAACGGCGAAATCATCCGCATCGGCATCCCTCCACTGACAGAAGAGCGCCGTAAACAACTCGCCAAGCAATGCAAGGCAGAAGGTGAAACGGCAAAAGTAAGCGTACGAAATGCACGCCGCGATGCCATCGACTCCTTGAAGAAAGCTGTAAAAGACGGTATGCCCGAAGACGAGCAGAAGAATTCGGAAGCCAAGCTCCAGAAATCGCATGACAAGTACATCAAGCAAATAGATGACATGCTGGCGGCTAAAGACAAAGAAATCATGACTGTATAATTTTATAGCTGACTAGGTTACAAGGTACTAGTTGACTAGGTTGTAGATACTAGTTGACCAGGTTACTTGATACGACTTGAGTATCTAAGACCTAGTGCCTGGTACCTGGTCAACTAGTCAACTAAATAAAACATTGGAAAAAGGATTAGTCATCAAGAACACCGGAAGCTGGTATGTGGTAAAGACCGAAGACGGAAGGCAGATTGAATGCAAGATAAAAGGGAACTTCCGCCTGAAGGGAATACGCAGCACCAATCCCATTGCGGTAGGCGACCGTGTACAAATCGCCTTGAACCCCGAAGGGACCGCCTTCATCACCGAAATAGAAGACCGCAAGAACTACATCATCCGCCGGGCTTCGAACCTCTCCAAGCAATCGCATATCATTGCAGCCAACCTCGACTTGTGCATGTTGGTAGTAACCGTCAATTATCCCGAAACCTCCACTATCTTTATCGACCGTTTCTTGGCTTCCGCCGAAGCCTATCGGGTGCCGGTAGCACTGGTGTTTAACAAGACCGACCTCTATTCGGAAGACGAATTGCGCTATTTGGAAGGGCTTATTCACCTTTACACCCATATCGGATATCCTTGCTTCCGCATTTCTGCCCTAAATAATGAAGGCATCAATGAAATAAAGGAAGAACTGAAAGGGAAAATCACCCTCTTTTCAGGACATTCGGGCGTAGGGAAATCAACGCTTATCAATGCCATCCTGCCCGAAGCACACCTGAAAACCGGAGAAATATCCACAGCCCATAACAAAGGCATGCACACCACGACTTTTTCTGAAATGTTCCCCGTAGAAGGCGAAGGATATATCATCGACACACCGGGCATCAAAGGATTCGGCACCTTCGACATGAAAGACGAAGAAGTGAGCCATTACTTCAAAGAGATTTTCGAATTCTCCGCGCATTGCAAGTACGGGAACTGCACCCACCGGCACGAACCGGGCTGCGCCGTACGCGAAGCCGTAGAGAACCATTACATCAGTGAGTCACGTTATGCCTCTTACCTGAATATACTGGAAGACCGTGAAGAAGGCAAATACCGCTCTGCATATTAATTTCTATAAACCCTTATGAAAACACGACCAAACAAGATGACCAACTTCCGCTGGACCATCTGCTTTATGCTTTTTATGGCAACCACCATCAACTACATGGACCGGCAAGTTCTTTCGCTCACATGGAAAGACTTTATCGCACCCGAATTCCATTGGACTGACACCGACTACGGATTCATAGCCGGCGTGTTCGCCATCGTCTATGCCCTTGGAATGCTTTTTGCCGGACGGGTCATCGACTGGATGGGCACACGCAAAGGATATCTTTGGACAATCGGAATCTGGTCATTAGGTGCCTGCCTCCATGCCTTTTGTGGCATCGCTACCGAATGGTGGGTAGGCGTAGATAATGTAGAAGCCCTGAAACAAGCCGAAACCGGTTCGGCATTGGCACTAAGCATCGCCACAGTGAGCGTTTATTTCTTCATTGCCGCACGATGTATTTTAGCCATCGGCGAAGCAGGCAATTTTCCTGTGGCCACCAAGGTCGCCGCCGAGTATTTTCCGAAGAAAGACCGTGCTTTCCCAACCAGTATCTACAATAGTGGAGCTGCAATCGGTGCACTTGTCGCCCCGGTCAGCATCCCTACCCTGGCAAGCTATTTCCGCGATTTAGGCGTAGGAAACGGTTGGGAAATGGCATTCGTCATCATCGGTGCGTTAGGCTTCGTATGGATGGGCTTCTGGGTATTCCTCTACAAACGCCCGCGCGAAAGCCGTTTGGTGAACGAAGCCGAACTGGCATACATCGAACAAAATGAAGAAGAAGAAGAAGAGCCACAAGCCTCCTCAGAGGGAGAAAACCTACCCAAGATGTCTTTCCTGCAATGCATCCGCTACAAACAGGCATGGGCATTCGCCGTAGGCAAATTCCTGACCGACGGCATCTGGTGGTTCTTCCTGTTCTGGACTCCCGCTTATTTGAGCGATGTCTACCACCTGCCCTCCAACGCCCCGATGGCACAATTGCTCATCTTCGTCCTCTATGCCATCACAATGCTATCCATCATCGGAGGATGGCTCCCCACTTACTTCGTGGAGAAAAAAGGAATGAACCCCTATAAGGGACGTATGCGCGCCATGCTTATCTTTGCCTTTTTCCCAATCATCACCTTACTAGCCCAACCGCTGGGAGCCTATTCATATTGGTACCCGATAATTATTATAGGTATAGCCGGAGCAGCCCACCAGGCATGGTCCTCCAATATTTATTGTACCGTGAGCGACATGTTCCCGCAAAACGCCATCGCCACCATCATCGGCTTCGGAGGCATGGCGGGAGGCATCGGCTCTTCGCTCATCAATATGGGTTCGGGAGTCCTGTTCGATTATGCCGCCAACACCCAGCTCGCCTTTATGGGCTTTACAGGAAAGCCGGCAGGATATTTCATCATCTTCTGCATCTGCTCGGTGGCATACCTCATCGGATGGATTATCATGAAAGCACTTGTTCCTGAATACAAACCCATCAAACCGTAAAAAACTGTTTTAAATCTATCGGTCTAAATCTGCACACGATAAATTCAAAACTGTTTCTAAAAATGTAAAATAAATAGCATGCATTTCCATGCTCCGATACAAACATTGACAACGGGTTATGCAAATATAAGTATTTTTTCATACCTTTGCCGATATTACAACCATATAAACTATCAACTACAATGAAAAGACTACTTGCATTAAGCTGCCTGCTCGTGGCGTTCGTATGTGCATTCGCACAGCAGAAGGTAACGCTGCAAGACGTGGCTAACGGAACATACCGCCCCCAAAACATTTATGGCATCAAGCCGATGCTGGACGGTGAGCATTACACACAAATCAGTGCCGACCGGAAACGGATTGTGAAGTATTCGTTTAAAACCGGAAAAGAAGTGGAAAGCATATTCGATGTGGAAACCGCGCGCGATTGCCCCATCAAGTCGTTTGATGATTACATCATGTCGCCCGATGAAAAGCTGATTCTCATCCAGACCGAGACAAAGCCTATCTACCGCCGTTCGTTCACGGCAGAATATTACATTTATAATATAAGGAACAATACCATAGAACCGCTTTCGAAGAACGGGCCGCAACAGGTGCCGCTCTTTTCGCCCGACGGATTCCAAATCGCTTTTGTACGCGACAATAACATCTTCCTTGTCAAATTGCTTTTCGGCAATAGCGAGTCGCAAGTGACAAAGGACGGAGAATATAATAAGGTATTAAACGGTATTCCCGATTGGGTATACGAGGAAGAGTTCGGCTTTAACCGTGCTTTCGACTTCAGTGCCGATAGCAAGATGATTGCTTACATCCGCTTTGATGAAAGCCAAGTGCCGATGTTCAGCTTCCCGTGGTACAAAGGCATGGCGCCCGAACGCACGGAGTATGCCACATATCCCGGCGCTTATACGTATAAATACCCCAAAGCCGGCGAAGTGAATTCGAAAGTGAGCGTACATACTTTCGATATCAAGAGCCATGTGACCCGTAAAATGGACCTTCCGCTTGATGCGGACGGCTATATTCCCCGCATCAAATTCACGTCAGACCCTGAGAAACTTGCCATTATGACCTTGAACCGCCACCAGAACCGGTTCAACGTGTACATGGCAAACCCGCGGAGTGCCATCTGCAAGAGCATCATCCGCGACGAATCGGAGCAGTACGTTAAGGAACAGGCATACAGCAACATCCGTTTCTATCCCGAAAACATCGTGCTGATGAGTGAGCGCGACGGATACAATCACCTTTATTTATATACAATCGGCGGAAACCTGGTGCGTCAGGTGACCAAAGGCGAGTTTGAAGTAAAAGACTTCTTGGGCTGGGACCAGAAGAACGATGTGTTCTATTACACCAGCAACGAGGAAAGCCCGCTCCGGAGTGCCGTTTACAAAATAGACCGCAAAGGAAAGAAAACGAAGCTTTCCACGCGGACGGGGACCAATACCGCTATTTTCAATACAAACTTGACTTATTACATCAATAAATACTCCAGCAAAGACACTCCGACCCTCATCACAATCAATGACAACCGGGGACGGGAACTGACCACCTTGCTTGATAATAGTAAACTGAAGGGGCAGCTTGCCACCCTGAATATGCCCCAGAAAGAATTCTTCACTTTCCGCACTACGGAAGGCGTAGAGCTGAACGGCTGGATGATGAAACCTGCCGGTTTCGACCCGAACAAGAAGTATCCGGTCATCATGCACCAGTACAGCGGTCCCGGCTCGCAACAGGTGTTAGACGAATGGGGCATCGGAAGCTTTAGCGACGGAGGCATGTTCGAAGCCTACATGGCAGACCATGGTTACATCAGCGTATGCGTGGACGGACGCGGTACAGGCGGACGAGGGGCTGCATTCGAGAAATGCACGTATCTTTTCCTCGGTGTAAAGGAATCGCACGACCAAGTAGAAACGGCACGCTATCTCGGCACCTTGCCTTATGTAGACGCCAACCGTATCGGAATCTGGGGCTGGAGCTACGGAGGATATACGACATTGATGTCAATGAGCGAAGGTACGCCGGTCTTCAAGGCTGGTGTGGCAATAGCCGCTCCCAGCGACTGGCATTTTTACGATACGGTATATACCGAACGCTTTATGCGCACTCCGAAAGAGAACGGCGACGGATACCGTGCCGGTTCTGCCATTCTCCGGGCACCGAAGCTTCACGGAAACCTGCTTCTGATACACGGTACGGCAGACGATAACGTGCATTATCAGAATTGTGCCGAATACAGCGAGGCGCTGGTACAGGCGGGCATCCAGTTTGATATGCAAATCTATACCAACCGCAACCACGGCATATCAGGAGGAAACACCCGGACACACCTGATGAACCGCGTAGCGAATTTCTTTATTGAAAACCTGTAATGTGATTTTCACCACAGATTACACAGATAAAAAAAGATTAAGAACTTGCCACAGAGAGAATACAGAGAAAAATATTTTTTAGAAGCTGTTTTGAATTTATCGTGCGCTGATTTGGGATGAGTTTTTGAGGCATTTTCGCTTCTGTGATGAGGAAGATAGCGGGCTATCTGACGAAGAACAGGAGCGAAAAGGACCAAAAAATCGCCCAAAGCACACACGAAAACGAACACATCAAGCCAAGAAAAACTTTTTGGAGAAATTCAAAACAGCTTCTTAATCTGTGTAATCTGTGGTGAAATAACATATACCATGGAACACGTAAGAAAGCCTGAATGGCTCAAGATACAAATCGGTGCCAATGCCCGTTATGCCGATACCAAACGCATCGTAGATACACACAAGCTGCACACCATTTGCTCCAGCGGGCGCTGCCCGAATTTGGGTGAATGTTGGGGAAAAGGAACCGCTACCTTCATGATTGGCGGAGCCATCTGTACACGTTCGTGCAAGTTCTGCAATACCCAAAGCGGAAAGCCGCTTCCGCTCGACCCGGAAGAGCCCCGGCACGTAGCGGAGTCTATTCGTCTGATGAAGTTGGACCATGCAGTCATAACCTCGGTAGACAGAGACGATTTGCCCGACTTGGGAGCCGCACATTGGGCAGAGACCATCCGATGCATTAAGGAAATGAACCCTGATACCACCCTTGAAACACTTATTCCGGATTTTCAGGGGCGTGCCGAACTTATCCGGCTTGTCATCCATGCGTGTCCCGATATCATTTCACACAATCTGGAAACCGTAAGGCGCATCACCCCGCTGGTGCGGAGTGTAGCTACATACGAACGGAGCCTGCAAGTGATACGGATGATAGCCGAAAGCGGAATTACAGCAAAGTCGGGCATAATGGTCGGTTTAGGAGAGACACCGGAAGAAGTAGAACAGACGATGGATGACCTGCTTGCATGCGGATGCAAGATTCTGACTATCGGTCAATATCTCCAGCCAAGCCGGAAGCATTATCCCGTAGCGGCATACATCACTCCCGGGCAATTCCAGAAGTATAAAGAGATAGGCGAAGAAAAAGGATTCTCTACCGTAGAGAGCGGTCCGTTGGTCCGCTCCTCGTATCATGCGGAAAAACACATCCGGTTCACTTGATAAACGCAACCGCCTGCGATGGCTGATGCAAGCGGTTGCGATGCCCGATGCAGCCGCTTGCGTAGGGCAATACATACGGATGCGTTTCCGCATGCGTTTATCCGTTCCGTCATCCGGAGCGAAAAGTCTCATTTATAAATTAAGAAGATGCAGGGGATTTTAGACAAATCGGGCAAATGCCCCTTCCATTCCCGGATGGTCTTTGTCTTGATGTATTCGCCTTCACACGTGATGTTGGCGGCTATGCAAAGCTTGGTTTGCGGGCGGCAGGTCTTTAAGATATCCTCTGCCATTTTATTGTTCCGGTACGGAGTCTCGATGAACAATTGGGTCTGGGATTCGCCGTAAATGCGCTGTTCCAGTTCTTTTATACGTTTTATGCGCTCGGAAGGGTCGATGGGTAAGTAACCGTGGAAAGCAAAGCTTTGTCCGTTGAAGCCCGAGCCCATTACCGACAGGATGATAGAAGAAGGGCCTACCAGCGGAACGACCTTTAGATTCTTGCGCTGGGCAATAGCCACGACATCGGCTCCCGGGTCGGCTACGGCAGGGCATCCGGCTTCTGAAATTACCCCCATCGGATGTCCTTCTTCCAAAGGACGGAGATAGCCCGACACCACTTCCGGAGCGGTGTGCTTGTTCAGCGGATAAAAAGCCAGCCCGTCGATATCGATGTCCCGGTCTACTTTCTTCAGGAAACGCCGTGCCGAACGCACGTCTTCTACAATAAAATGCTTGATTTGTAAAATGATTTCTTTGTTATAGGAAGGAAGAACACGTTCGATAGCCGTGTCACCCAATGTAACCGGCAATAAATATAATGCTGTATCCATACTTTAAAAAACTAATTAGGTAAAGCCGTCCCTTATTCGAGTGTCAGCTCTCTGAAATCTTCACACTCCAGCAAAGCTTCGACAGATACATCCGGATGCTCTTTCATGTACTTATCCGTCAATTGCATCCCCAACCATACTCCTACAATAGGAGGTATAGGCTCTCCTTTTAAAATAATATTAGGGTCAGGATGCGTGTAAGCACGAATTACCATCGGGTCGGTACTCGACAAATGTCCCCGGCGTACCATCCAGTCCCACAGTTTCTTCCCATTCTTCTTACACCAGTCTGTTTCAGCCTTGGTATAACCCAGCATTTCTGCATCCGAAGAATACCCCAGGATTTTTCGCACCAGCCAATTGATTTTTCCTTGATGCATCATCACATCGAAAAGAGTACGATGACCTGTTTCCCATCCAAACGGATACAGACTTACCAAATAAAAAGTAAAACAATCGGGAAGTATACGTTCGGGGGTCATCGAGCGGCGCTGGTATGCATAATAATAACGTTTGTACAAAGGATAATCCTCGCCCATATACTTATCCAGACTGATTCCCAACAAACTGTCCCCTACTACCACCGACTGGTTCAAAGCAGAAATTTGAGCATACACCTGCGGAACCGGAAGCGAAGGAATTTCTTTCTTCAAACGCTTGAACCCCTCGGTCAGCCGTTCCTCTATCGGTGTCATATCACTGAACTTCTCTTCCGCCTCTTCCATCAAACGAAGCAAGACCGAATCGGAATAATAAGTACACAAACGTTCGTTAATGTCTGGTGCATCCACGCTGCCCAACATCAGCACATCTTCAATAAGGATGCGCGTAGCCTGCGGATAATCCATATTCATTTTCTGAATAGCTGAAATGCTATTCATGACGGTCGCCTCATATTGTAAACGGTCATAACGAAAAACTTTTATCCTTCTGTCAGACAAAGCGTCACCGCTTTGCATATCTGACTGACAGGATGCAAAGGCAATGACGCTTAATAATATGAATAAAAGTTTTTTCATTCAGAAATGATTATTTATCCGTAAATGATATTTCCATTTTCGTCCTTATATTCATCGAGGCCTTTTTCATAAGTTGCCATTGCACGCAAACTCATGCCTACACTTGAAAAACCTCCGTCGTGATACAGGTTCTGCATGGTCACCTTACGGGTCAGGTCAGAGAACATCACGATGCAATAGTCTGCACATTCGTCTGCCGAAGCGTTACCCAGCGGAGACATGCGGTTGGCAAAGTCGAACAGTTTGTCCATGCCTTTCACTCCCGAACCTGCGGTAGTCATCGTCGGCGACTGGGAAATCGTATTGATACGTACGTTGTGCTCGCGTCCGTAAATGTATCCGAAGCTGCGTGCGATAGATTCCAGCAATGCCTTCGCATCTGCCATGTCGTTATAGCCGTAGAATGTGCGTTGTGCAGCTACATAACTCAAGGCTACAATCGAACCGTACTCGTTGATGGCATTCAGTTTTTTCGCGCTCTGAATCATCTTGTGGAACGAAACAGCTGAAATATCCAGCGTCTTGTTCAACATGTCGTAATCCAGATCATCGTATGTACGTTTCTTACGCACGTTGGGCGACATACCGATAGAGTGCAATACAAAGTCTATTTTACCGCCCAATATTTCCATCGAACGCTTGAACACATTTTCCAAATCTTCCACACTCGTTGCATCAGCCGGTATTACCTCACAATTCAGTTTTTCAGCCAAAGCTGATATTTCTCCCATACGGACTGCTACCGGAGTATTGGACAATGTTATCACAGCCCCTTCCTCTACAGCCTTTTCTGCTACTTTCCATGCGATAGACTGCTCGTTCAAGGCACCGAATACAATACCTCTTTTTCCTTTTAATAAATTATAACTCATACGTCTTAAACTATAAATTCGGGACAAAGATACAAACATTTCCATTAATCGAACTATTTTCAACAAACGAAATAGCAAATATGAACAATTTTACCTGCCAAGTGATTAAATTATCCATTCTCCTACCAATTTTTGCGCATAAAAGTTCCACATCCGCCCATTTTTTTTACCTATTCAGTCAAAATATTCACATGAGTCTAAACGAAAAGCACTACATTTGTGAATATTATCATACCTTGATGCAAAACTCAAAAAAACATAAGAATATGATTAAATTTAACACGTTACGACATTACTTGCTTTCTGTAGGAATAGCAACTTTTATTGGTACTGGAACCACAAAGGCACAGGCAAATACGCCCATTATCCCGGATGATGTGTATAGCAACCTGCCATTCCAAATGACCAAAGTGCAACAACCCGTGTTTCCCGCCTATTCCCGTTCGATAACTGAGTTCGGTGCTACTGCCGACGGGACCACGCTCAACACGGAAGCATTTGCTCAAACCATCGAAGCCGTATCCCGACAAGGAGGAGGTACCGTGATAGTACCGGCAGGTTTGTGGCTTACCGGACCTATCGTACTGAAAAGCAATATCAACCTGCACTTGGAAGAAAATGCTCTGGTGCTCTTTACAGCCGACCACACACAATATCCTATTATCAAGACTTCATTCGAAGGACTGGAGACACGACGGTGCCAATCGCCCATATCTGCCAACGGTGCTGAAAACATAGCCATCACAGGCAAAGGTGTAATAGACGGGAACGGAGACACTTGGCGCCCCGTAAAGAAAAGCAAGATGACTTCATCACAATGGAATAAACTGGTCGCTTCGGGAGGCGTACTCAATGAAAAAGGAGATATATGGTACCCAAGCGAAGGTTCTATTAAAGGAGCCAATGCGTGTAAAGACTTCAATGTGCCCGAAGGTATCGAAACCGATGAGGAATGGGCCAGTATCCGCGACTGGTTACGCCCCGTGCTGTTGAGCCTCATCAAGTGCAAGAAAGTAATGCTCGAAGGAGTAACCTTCAAAAACTCACCCAGCTGGTGTCTGCATCCCCTCTCATGCGAAGACCTGACCATTACAGGAATCAGCGTATCCAATCCCTGGTACTCACAAAACGGAGATGCACTCGACATTGAATCGTGCAATCGTGTACTGGTACTCGGCAGCAGCTTTGACGCGGGAGACGACGGTATCTGCATCAAGTCGGGTAAGGACGAAAGCGGACGCCTGCGCGGCGAACCTTGTCAAAACGTAATTATCCGCAACAACGTGGTACTGCACGGACACGGCGGATTTGTAGTAGGTAGTGAAATGTCTGGAGGAGTAAAAAACATTTATGTAGACAACTGCTCTTTCCTTGGTACCGATGTTGGCTTGCGTTTCAAGAGTACACGCGGCCGTGGCGGGGTAGTGGAAAACATCCACATCAATAACATCAACATGATTAATATCCCGAACGAGGCGCTTATCTTCGACTTGTTCTATGGTGGTAATGCACCGGGTGAAGGAAATGCTTCGGGTGCTCCGAAAGAGGAAGTTGTGCCTCTGGTAACCGAGGAGACTCCGGCATTCCGTGATATCTTCATCAAGAATGTCACCGCAAAGAATGTAGGACGTGCTGTATTGTTCAACGGACTTCCCGAAATGCCTATCAAGAACATTTTCCTTGAGAATGTAACCATTTCCGATGCAAAAGACGGCGTGACATTGAACCGTGCCGAAAACGCGACCTTGAAGAATGTGAAAGTTATCACGACCAAAGGTGGCGATAACCTGAAGATGATGGGGGTAACCAACATTACCGTAGGAGATAAGAAGTACGAAAAAATCGGAAATAAAGCCGAGTCTTATAAATTCTGATTGTTTGATTCTTAAATAACTTTCATAATTAGCTTATACACCATAGAGGGCACAGAGTAGCACAGAGGAAATAAATTTAAAGTCTCTGTATACCTCTGTGGTCTCTGTAGTGAGATATCGATTAATTTTGTATACATATTTATGAAAACATTTGCTATCATTGGCTTAGCATTGCTGGCAGGAAGTATCTCTGCTTCCGCACAAGACTCAGAGAAAACATTTCAAGTGGTTGTGGAGAACCCTTGGCAAACAGAAAAAACCGATGAACCTGTCGTGATAGACCTTCATACGTTGAAAACAGGGTTTACAGTAAAATCAGCAGTTGTATCCGACGGAACTTCTGAAATACCCTCCCAGTTGGACGATATGAATGGCGATACCCGTGCCGACGAGCTGGCATTTGTCATCGACGTACCTGCACAAGGCAAAAAGACACTGACCGTCACGCTTTCTCCGAAAAAGAGCGATAAGGTATATCCCGCACGTGTTTTTGCCGAAATGTTGTTCCGTACTTCCAAGAAAAACCAATATGCCAAAGGGTATGCCATTTATGCCGATGGAAACGCTTATACGTATACCATTCAGCAACATCATGGCATCGCTTTCGAAAGCGAGCTGGTAGCATACCGCATTTATTTCAACGAAAAGCAGACCACAGACCTTTATGGCAAATTCCGCAAGGGACTGGAAATCGAGGAAAGCCAGTTTTATCCTACTGATGAGCAATTGAAGCGGGGATTCGGGGATGACGTCATCAAGGTGAACAATAGTTGCGGAGCCGGAACGCTCCGGGGATGGGACGGCACGCAGACTACCATGATTCAGCCCGTTGACATCCGTGGCCAGCGGATTCTTGCCGACGGTCCGGTACGTACCGTAGTAGATGCCGAAGTGAAAGGCTGGCAATATCAGGGTAAAGAACTGAATATGATAAACCGTTACACCCTCTATGCCGGACACCGTGATGCACAGGTGGATGTGATTTTTGATGCTCCGCTGACCGATGAAGTGTTTGCTACCGGTGTGCAAAACATAACCGGACATGCCGCAATGTATTCCGACCATGAAGGACTCGTAGCAAGCTGGGGAACCGATTGGCCCGTAAACGATACGGTGAAGTATAAAAAGGAAACGGTAGGTCTTGCTACGTATATCCCTAAGAAACTGGTCGTAAAAGAAACCGCCGACAAGGAGAACTTCCTTTATACCGTGAGCGCTCCCGGCGAAAGTTCATTCCGTTATTACACGTCGTTTACATCGTGCAAGGAAACTTTTGGATATCCGACCAAAGAAAAATGGTTTGCCTACGTGCAAGAATGGAAGAAGTATTTGGAACAGCCTGTTAAGATACAAGTCATCGAGTAAGCAAGGTTGCGGTGTGCTGCCCATACTCCGGCATTTGACCTAAAGTATAAAAAATCATAAAATTTGCCCGGCAGGGCAGGTAAACCGCATATCTCAATCGTAATAGGCAAAAAGTGAAATCTAAATTGTAAACCGTAAATTGTAAATGTACAAGATGAAACAACTTCTACTCTCAATCCTGCTGGGAGGCTGTGCGCTTCCTGCGCTGCACGCCCAAGATAACTATGTTTCGGAAGTATGGGTGGCCGACCAAGGTGACGGAACGTATAAAAATCCGGTTCTTTATGCCGACTATTCCGACCCCGATGTTATCCGTGTGGGCGAAGATTATTACCTCACTTCATCCAGTTTCGGATGTTTGCCCGGACTTCAGGTGCTTCATTCCAAAGACTTGGTGAACTGGAGTTTCGCAGGTGTTGCAGTGCCTCATGCCTTGCCTCCTGTAACCGATACTGCCCCTCAGCACGGAAACCGTGTATGGGCTCCCTGCATCCGTCATCATAACGGAGAGTTTTATATCTTTTGGGGAGACCCCGATCAAGGTATCTTTATGGTGAAAGCCAAGGATGTGAAAGGACCGTGGTGCGAACCGGTATTAGTGAAAGCAGCCAAGGGAATTATTGACACCACTCCGCTTTGGGACGAAGACGGACGTGTGTATCTTGCTCACGCTTACGCCGGAAGCCGTGCCGGACTGAAAAGCGTCATTGCCGTATGCGAATTGAGCGCCGATGCCACCCGTACCATCGGACCCTCACGAATCGTATTCGACGGACACGAAGCGCACGAAACCTGCGAAGGTCCCAAGTTCTACAAACGCAATGGATATTATTACATGTTTTTCCCTGCCGGTGGAGTACCAACGGGCTGGCAGGTAGTAGCACGCTCGAAAAACGTATATGGCCCTTACGAATGGCGTACCGTGATGGCACAAGGCGACAGCCCTGTCAACGGTCCTCACCAAGGCGGATGGGTAGACACACCTACAGGCGAAGACTGGTTCATGCATTTTCAGGATGTAGGCGCAGCCGGACGCCTTGTACACCTCCAGCCGATGAAATGGGTGAACGATTGGCCCGTTATCGGTGAAGATAAAGACGGAGACGGATGCGGTGACCCTGTATTGACTTGGAAAAAACCGAATGTGGGAAAAACTTATCCGATTTGCACTCCGCAGGAAAGTGATGAATTCAACACCAATATTCTTGGCTTGCAATGGCAATGGAACGCAAATATCAACGATAAGTGGCACTTTTGCGATGAGGAACACGGGTGCCTGCGCCTCTATTCTTATCCAGTAACAGAAAACTACAAGAGCTTGTGGGATGTGCCCAATATGCTGCTCCAAAAGTTCCCTGCACCGAGTTTCAAGGCAACCATGAAACTGAAGTTCGCTCCTATCGCTAAATACAAGGGCGAACGCACCGGACTGGTGGTGATGGGTATGGACTATGCCGGAATCATTCTTGAGAACACGGAAAGCGGACTGGTGCTCTCGCAAGTGGAATGCAAAAAGGCAGACCGTGGAGGAACAGAAACCGTCAATGCCAGTGTGCCTCTGAAAGAAAACGAAATCTACCTGCGTGCCGAAATCATTTCTACCGGTGAAAAGATAAGCAAAAGCGAAGGCGGACACGACCTTGTCGTAATGTGCCAGATGAGTTATAGCACGAATGGAAAGAAATTCCAGAAATTAGGCAAACCTTTCCAAGTAAAAGAAGGCAAATGGATAGGTGCCAAGGTGGGTACTTTCTGCACCCGTCCTGCTATCGTCACCAATGACGGAGGATGGGCAGACATAGACTGGTTCCACATTACGAAAGAATAAGGAACTGTTTTGGATTTCTACAAAATATAGGTCTATCGCTGTAAGATTAATAATCTTCAGGCTGCAAGATTATTAATCTTACAAGCGGAAGATTATTAATCTTACACCAGACGAAGTCATCTGTCTCTAAGAGCCTGTTTAAAAATCCCAATAAAGCAAGATTCTACCAGATTAATTTAAAACAGACTCTAAGCTGCCGCAAGCATACAAATCGTTTTATGAATGTCCTTTAGATTTGCCGATGCAGTCGTTTTAGGAGCAGATATTGGCTAAAGGATATTCATAAATCGTTTTTATTCTTGTGGCAGCCTTTTTATCCACATGGTAGAGACAATACAAAATATTCAAGGAAAAGACACCCCTATATAACGTCACTGTTTCTTGTCCGATTCACACTATTTACGGTCGATACTTCACCTTTTAAGAAAAACGAAGTACAAAAAATCACACCCTATTGTTTTATTGGTTATTTTTGTCGCCCAAAAACTAAATGAAGATGAAAAGAGCCTGTTATTGTTTCCCATACCTCAATCTGTGGTTGCTGCTTACCTTTATAGCTGCCGGCACTTTGTATATGCAAGCTCAAAAATGGCTTCCATCCGATTCACTTTTCGCACATTACCTGCAAAACAAAGGATATAAAATTATCAACAACAACCAATTTACCCTTTTACCCAGTGGACGGGAAAAGTTTGACCATTTATTTGCCGAAATACGCAAAGCAAAACAACATATCCATTTAGAGTATTTCAATTTCCGGAATGATTCCATAGCCAATGCCCTATTCGACTTGCTTGCCCTAAAAACAAAAGAGGGAGTCGAGGTACGTGCCATGTTTGATGCTTTCGGAAATATGTCGAACAACCGGCCATTACGCAAACGCCATTTGAATGCATTGAGGGAAAAAGGTATCGATATCGTCACGTTTGACCCCATTACCTTCCCCTACTTCAACCATATCGCCAGCCGTGACCACCAAAAAATCGTGGTCATCGACGGAAAAACCGGTTATACCGGCGGAATGAACATTGCCGACTATTACATCAACGGACTACCTAAAATCGGAGCGTGGCGAGACATGCACCTCTGCATCAAAGGCCCTGCCGTAAACGAATTACAACATGCATTTGTAGACACATGGGAAAAAGAAACCGGACAAGAAATCAAAGGACAAACCTATTTCCCTTTCAATGCCGACTCACTTAATGCCCCACCCCGACACGCCGGAGGACAAGTGGCAATCGTGCAACGCATCCCCAAGACTCATCCCGAAGCTATGCGGCACGCTTATATTGCCGCCATTGATGCCGCCCAATATAAGATACAACTCATCAACCCTTATTTTACCCCCACGATAAGTGTAAGACGTGCCATCGAACGGGCTTTGGAACGAGGAGTAAAAGTGGAAATTATGATTCCAGGCAAATCGGACATCTCATTTACCCCCGATGCCGGATTTTATTTTGCCAACAAGTTACGCAAGAAAGGTGCACGCATTTATATTTACAACGGAGGGTTTCACCATTCGAAAGTAATGATGGTAGACGACCGTTTCTGCACGATAGGAAGCACCAACCTGAACAGCCGGAGCCTGCGCTACGACTATGAAATCAATGCTTTCCTATTCGATCTTCCCATTACCGACCAATTGGTGCAAATTTTCAATCAGGACAAACGGAACAGTACAGTGATGACCAAAGATGTCTATAAAGACCGTACACCCTGGAAACGCTTCATAGGCTGGTTTGCCCATCTGTTTACACCGGTACTTTGAAATCCGGAATGCCAAGCAGGTTCCGGCAAATGCAAGAACAGCCTCGAAAAAGTATAAAATTTAATGAAATCTATGGTGCGAATGCAAGATTTTTCTTATTTTTGTCATTATATAGCATTATAACAGACAAAAGAATGAAAGTAATCAATTTGATAAAATCCTCGGAAAAGACCGCATTTTCGTTCGAGATTCTGCCTCCGCTTAAAGGGACAGGCATTGAAAAAGTATATGAAACCATCGACCTTCTCCGCGAGTTCGACCCGAAATACATCAACATAACTACTCACCGAAGCGAATACGTCTACACCGAACTGGGTAATGGATTGTTCGAGCGAAAACGTGTGCGGCGCCGTCCGGGAACCGTAGCCGTTGCAGCCGCTATCCAGAACAAATATGGCATCCCGGTAGTTCCTCACGTATTATGCAGTGGGTTCACACGCGAAGATATCGAATACATGCTGCTTGACCTGCAATTCTTAGGCATCACTGACCTGCTGGTGCTACGAGGTGACAAGGCAAAACACCAATCTGTATTTACCCCCGAACCTGGCGGATATAGCCATGCCATCGAACTGGAAAATCAGATAAATGACTTCAACCGTGGAATTTTCATCGATGGTTCACCCATTAAGGAACCGGTACATCCGTTCGGTTACGGAGTAGCATGTTATCCCGAAAAGCACGAAGAAGCCCCCAATATGGAACAGGACATCTACTGGCTGAAACAAAAAATAGAATCAGGTGCACAATATGCTGTAACGCAACTATTCTATGACAATGCAAAATACTTTGCATTTGTCGACCGCCTCCGTGCCGAAGGGATAAACGTCCCCATCATTCCAGGCATCAAGCCTTTCGGAAAACTTTCGCAACTGTCTGTCATTCCGAAAACCTTTAAAGTAGACCTGCCACAGACACTGGTAGCAGAAGCTATGAAATGCCATACCGATGCAGAAGCTACCGAACTGGGTGTGGAATGGTGCATCAATCAATGCCGGGAATTAATGAGACATGGAGTTCCAAGTATCCATTTTTATACCGTAGGCGCCGCACAAAGTGTGAGCCGTGTAGCCAAAGCCATATACTGACATGTATCTGAAAGACATCATAGGACAAACCGAAGCCAAACAACACCTCCTGACATTGGTGCATGAAACACGTGTGCCTCATGCCATGTTGCTTTACGGTCCGCCGGGAAGTGGAAAACTCCCCCTTGCCATAGCTTTTGCCCGATACCTGACCTGTGATAATCCGGGGTCAGACGACGCATGCGGACACTGTCCTTCATGTCTGATGATGAACAAACTGGCACACCCTGACGTGCATTTTGCTTTTCCGGTAGTAAAGAAAAAAAGCGGACGTGACACTGTATCAGCAGATTATCTGGATGCATGGCGTCAACAATTGCTTGACACTCCTTACTTTAACCTGCAAATGTGGCTGGAACGAATGGGAACCGAAAACCAACAAGCACAAATATTTGTGAGCGAAAGTGACGAAATCCAACGAAGTCTTGCACTCAAACCCTCCCGCAGCAAATACAAAATAATGATTATCTGGTTGCCTGAAAAGATGAATGCCGAATGCGGCAACAAGCTACTCAAACTATTGGAAGAGCCGCCGGCTCACACGGTATTCCTGATGGTAAGTGAAATGCCCGATGCCCTTATGCCTACGCTAGTCAGTCGTATGCAGCGTTTTCGACTCCCCCCCTTGCCCGAAGAAGAAATTGCCTCGATGCTGGCTTCACGCTATATGCTCACCCCTGAAGACAGCAACGAAATAGCCCACTTATCGGAAGGAAGTATCATTGCAGCGATAGGAAACATCCGGCTAAGTGAAGAACGACGTTTGTTTTTCGACCTGTTCACTTCATTGATGCGCCTTGCATACGCCCGGCGATTAAAAGAACTGAAAGCATGGAGCGAACAAGTAGCTGCACTGGGACGTGAACGGCAAAAAAGCTTTTTAGACTATAGCGAACGGATGCTACGCGAAAATTTTATCTACAACTTCCATCATCCGGAAATGAACTACATGGCGCGTGAAGAAAAACAGTTTGCCACTCGTTTTGCCCCGTATATCAATGAACGAAACGTTATGGGCATTTTTGGTGAATTGCAAGAAGCAGCCCGGCATATCGAACAAAACGCGAATCCGAAATTCGTGTTCTTTGATTTCGTGCTGAAAATAATTGTATGGTTAGTGAAAAAATAAACGGTTAGTTTGTAAGTTCTTAAGTTAATCAGTTGATTAGTTAAAAACTCAAGAACTCAAGAACTTAAAAACTCAAGAACTCAAGAACAGAATACTTATATGGAGAATAAATTTATATTAAAAAACGGAAGCGGCTCCTTGTGCTGCAAGGGCTGCGGAAAACAAGATAACAAACTGAATACGTACGACTGGCTTGCCGATATTCCAGGCAATGCCGAACTGGAAGACATGGTGGAAATCCAATTCAAGAATACACGAAAAGGATATTACAAAAACAGTAACCGCCTGAAACTGGAAAAAGGGGACACCGTAGCCGTAGAAGCCAGTCCTGGACACGACATTGGTGTAGTGACCTTGACAGGACGTCTGGTACCGTTACAGATGCGCAAGGCAAACATTAAACCTGATGCTGAAATACGCCGTATCTACCGCAAAGCCAAACCTGTGGACCTGGAAAAATACCGTGAAGCCAAAAGCCGCGAACATGACACTATGATTCGCTCAAGGCAAATAGCCTTGCAATTAGGACTACAAATGAAAATCGGTGACGTAGAATACCAAGGAGATGGAAACAAGGCTATATTTTATTACATCGCCGATGAACGTGTAGATTTCCGCCAACTTATCAAAGTACTGGCTGAAGTGTTCCGCGTGCGTATCGAAATGAAACAAATCGGAGCCCGTCAGGAAGCTGGACGTATCGGTGGTATCGGACCTTGCGGACGCGAATTATGCTGCGCTACGTGGATGACCAACTTTGTCTCTGTCTCCACCAGTGCCGCACGCTATCAAGATATTTCACTCAACCCACAAAAGCTTGCCGGTCAGTGCGCCAAATTGAAATGTTGTCTCAATTACGAAGTGGATGCTTACGTGGAATGTCAGAAAAGGCTGCCCAGCAAAGAAATTACCCTGGAAACCGCTGATTCCACCTATTATTATTTCAAAGCAGATATATTAAGAGGAGCCATCACTTACTCTACCGATAAGAATTTCCTTGCCAACGAAGTGACCATTTCACCCAAACGCGCATTCGAAATCATTAACATGAACAAGCAAGGGGAAAAACCGGTCAAACTTGCGGCAGACAATGATGCCGAAGACCCGAAATCAAAAGATTTGCTGGAACAAGAAAGTGTTACCAGATTTGATAAAAACAAGAGTGGCAAAAACAAAAAGAAGAAAAAGAATCCGGAGAAACAACGCAACGCCAACGCACAGGAAATGCAAAATAACACTAAACCGAACGGAGGCAATGCAACAGAAACAAAAAACTCTGCGCCACATAGCAAAAAACAAAAAAATAAAGTTGAACGCCCCAAAAACAAAAATAATGAACAGCAAGGAGAAGCAGGTGTAAACAAACAATTGCCGGCAGGACCTGTCAAACAAAATACTAAAAAACTGCCCGCTGTAACTGCCCAAACCAAAGAAGGAGCAAAAGCAGAAAACACGAATCACCCTGCTTCTGCCAACAATAATGGAGGAAAACCAAACCGGAACAACAACCGTCGCCCTAAGAACAAAGGAAACGCTGATGAAGGAGGAAACGCCCCCCAGCAGCCGCAAATGTAAACAAACGATACAAATCATCCGTGATTTCCCACACAGAGACGCAGGCATTACCCCGTGTCTCTGTGTCTAAACCGAACTCAAAACATGAAACTACTTAAATTGTTTTCCCTGTCTATCATAACCGTTTTACTTACAGGATGCGAAAACAATCCTACAGTATTCCACCGCTACCAAGCGATTCCTATACAAGGTTGGAAACGAAAAGACACCCTTTCGTTCACCATCCCCGACACACTTACCGGGAACCGGTACGAATTGGAAATCGGATTGCGACATACCGAAATGTACCCCTACCGGGATCTTTGGATTGCTTTAATCCACCCGCTTGATTCCTTTCCGCCAGATACATTCCATGTTGAACTTGCCTCATCAAAAGGCGACTGGAAAGGAAAAGGAAATGCGGGTAGCCTATATCAGTATGCTTTAAGCGTAGGAAATATTACGCTAACTTCTGCCGACACCTTGCTTCAACTGGTCCAGGTAATGAAAGACTCCTGCCTGCAAGGAATTACCGATGCAGGTATCCGCCTATCGTTCACGAGCCGCATCAATACGCAAAAAGACAAACAACAGGATAGTAAATCCCCAAAGCGATGAACCTCCATAACTGAAAAAAGGCAACGGTATGCCAATAACGGGAGTCAGCCCTAATACCATTCCTACATTAACAAAGAGATGGAAGAAAAAGATGCTCAAGACACTATAACCATACACTCTGCCGAACCGGGTACTTTGCCGCTCAGCCAGATGAATCAAACGCCAAATAAAGACAGCAAACAAAAGAATGACTGTAACCGAACCGACAAAACCCTGTTCTTCACCTACCGTACAGAAGATGAAATCGGTATCTTGTTCGGGTACATATTTCAATTTTGTCTGCGTACCGTTCAGGAATCCTTTTCCTAAAAATCCTCCCGAACCAATGGCAATCTTGCTTTGATTCACATTATAACCAGCCCCTGTAGGATCATCTTCCATTCCTAACAACACTTTTATACGAATCTGTTGATGCGCTTCAAGCACATTGTTGAATACATATTCTGTGGAAAAGAAAAAGCCTACCGAACCGATGGTGAATAAAAAAATATAAAAATAATTCCGAATCCGCTCATGCAAGCCCAAATAAAGCAGGTATAAACACAAACACACACATACAATACGCTGGACGTATGCCACATTAAACGGAATGACATAAAGCGAAAACAACAGACTGAGCAACATGAGTCCCAAGCCGAATGACAATATAAAAATTACCGGCTTACGACTTTCACGACAATACGAACTTACAAGCAAAGCGGAGAATGCTATAATCAAAGCCATCACGGAAAACTCCCCCCATGAAGTCAATTCATCCCCCATCAAGTCGCCACTGAAACGTATCCCCACAATGAAATAAATTACAGCACAAACGCCGGCAAATAATATAGACCCAGTCATGCCTTCGCGATACAACACAAGGAAAAAAGACAAATAAACAAGTGCAGACCCCGTTTCTTTCTGGCATACAATCAATATCATCGGTACCAAGATAATGGCTAGTGCCACTACCATGTCCTTCCACCGGTCGATAGAAAAAGTATATTCGCCCATAAACTTGGCAAGAGCAAGTGCTGTGGCAAATTTGGCAAACTCAGCCGGCTGAAGACTGACCGGTCCCAGCACAATCCATGAACGTGAACCCTTTATCTCGTGTGGATTAAAAATGGTGCCAAACAGTAAAAGCAACAGAATCCCATATATCAGATAAGCATACGTATCATAAAGCCGATCTTCCAACATCAGCAATACAAAGCCTAAGACCAGTGAACACCCTATCCACATCAATTGTTTACCTGCCCGCGTAGTCAAATCGAAAAAATTGGGCTCACCATAATCATAGCTTGCCCCACATACGCTGAACCATCCACACGTCACCAGAATCAAATAAAGCGACACGGTCCACCAGTCCACCGATTTCCACCAACTATCTTTCCTGTATGCCATAATCTATCCTTCTGTGTTGAATGTCGGAAGCCAAAGCCTCATCAGCTTCCGTCAGTTTTCCCGTAAGGTATTGTTCTATCATCAAACGGCCAATGGGCACACCATAAGTTGCACCCCATCCACCGTTTTCTACATAAACAGCTATCGCTATCTTCGGATTGTCCATCGGAGCAAACCCCATAAAGGCTGAATGGTCTTTTCCATGGTTCTGTGCCGTACCTGTCTTTCCACATACTTCGATATCCGGCAGATTTGCCATCCGGCATGTACCTCCCAACACCGCCGAACGCATTCCTTGCACTACTTCTTCGTAATGCATTTCTGACACCTTCGTGTACCGGCGTTCGCGATACAAAGAATCAAGCTGCTCCCCTTCAATGCCTTTCACCACATGAGGCGTAACAAAATATCCACGGTTGGCTATCGTAGCCCCCAGATTTGCTATTTGCAACGGAGTAGCCGTAACTTCCCCCTGGCCGATGGCAATACTGATAACGGTCAGACCATTCCACGAACCACGGTATGCCTTGTCGTAAAACTGAGCATTGGGAATCATACCGCGTTTCTCGCCCGGTAAATCTATACCCAGTGTATATCCGAATCCCATCGAAACCATATAGTCGCGCCACGTGTTCATCGCCTTCTGTACAGTGCCGTACTTCTGCCGTGCCCCAATCATGTGATACAAGCCCCAGCAAAAATAACCGTTGCACGAAGTAGCTATCGCCGGCACCAAGGATAAAGGCGAAGGATGGGCATGGCAACCTACATGAAGCCCACGGAACGAAAATCCTTTCACACACGGATACATCGTACCCGGAACAATGATACCTTCCTGCAAAAAAGTCAGAGCTTGAGTAGTCTTGAAAGTAGAACCAGGCGGATACGTTCCCATAATAGCACGGTTCAACAAGGGTTTCCAAGGGTCACGGGCCATTTTCAGGTGATTTTTTCCACGGTTACGCCCAATCATCAAACTAGGATCATAAGTAGGAGACGATACCAAACATAACACCTCACCCGTAGAAGGCTCTATCGCCACGATGCTCCCGATTTTTCCTTCCAACAACCGTTCACCCAACATCTGGAGTTCGATATCAAGGCTCAATGTCAGATTTTTACCAGGAACCGGAGACTTATCGAATTTCCGGTCCATGTAGTTGCCTTGTATACGTCCGTGAGCATCACGCAACAAGATTTCCACCCCCTTTTCTCCCCGCAACTGTTTTTCGTACGAACGCTCGACACCCAAACTTCCGATAAAGTCACCCGGAGCATAATACTCATCCTTTTCAATATCGCTTTTAGACACTTCAGAAATGTCTCCCAAGATATGTGCTCCTGCTGGATACGTATATTGGCGGATGGTACGGCGTTGGATGTAAAAACCAGGGAACATAAACATCTTTTCCTGAAACACACCACAATCCTCTGCCGAAAGTTGCGTAAGAAACACCTGATGCGTATAGGGCGAATAACCCGGATTAAGGCGACGGTTCTTCAAGTCCTGGAAACGGCGGCGCACAAATTCGGGCGTAACCTTCAGCGTACGGCACAAGTCCATTGTATCAAGCTGAGTGATTTCTTTCATAATGACCGTAATGTCATAAGCAGGCTGATTGTATACCAACAATTTTCCTGTACGGTCGTACATCACTCCCCGACTTGGATACTGCACCCTTCTGAGCAGAGCATTGCTTTCGGCATTCTTCTTATAATCGTCACTCAAGATTTGCAAGACGAACAGACGCAAGATAAAAAGTATGACCACAACCAGCACCACACCGCCTATCACATACCTCCTTCTTGCCAAACGATAAATCCGGTCCACTACCTTTTCCTCCTCATCGCATCTACACACATGATGCAAACGACTGTCATTACGGTATCCGTCACGATGCGCAATGCCAGCCCTGTTGCATGCTGAAAATTAAACACATCCGTCAGGCGCACGGCAATGATAAACAATAGCGTTGCACTCGACACATAGCGCAAGAAGGCTCCCACTCCCATACTACGTATTCCAGGTTCATAGTCATCGGTAGTTTCGCGAAGCATCTGCATCTGTAACAAAAAACGCCGGGCAAATGCCAGTAAAGTAGCAGATGCTGCATTCACCCCCGGCGTGTTACTGAATATATCCACACACAATCCCAATACGAAAGCTTGCAATAAAATGGTCTTACGCGAGATTTCCGAGTTAAGCACCAAGATATAATATATGAATACCATCGGCGTAGCATAACCCATGATATGTACATGGTTCAGAATCTGGGTCTGAACCAATACCAAAACCACGAACCACACAACACGATGCAACGCCTGAACCATAAATTATCCTTTATACCTTATTTAATACTATCCTCTAATGATACCTGTTCGGCACGTCCGTCGTAACAAATCACACTAACATCCGTCAACCGTGCAAAATCGGTGAACAAACGCACTTTCAACAAATACGAAAGCCCGTCATGGCTATCCTTGCGGTCATCCACCATCCCCACCGGCACACCTTCCGGAAAAATGGCACTATGCCCACTGGTCACCACTGTATCGCCCAATGAAAACTCGGCATGACGGGGAATATCCTGCAGCCATGCATATTGCGATGAACCACCTTCCCATTTCAGCACGCCAAAATAATCGGTACGACGTATCTTGCAACTGATGTTACTTTTCGAATTCAACACCGGAAGCACCAGCGCGTAATGCGCCGAAGCACGGTACACCACCCCCACTACACTATTCCCGCTCAGCACTCCCATCTCAGCATACACACTGTCCGCCGTACCTTTATCAATCGTAACATAATTGTCACTACGCGTCAAACTGTTGTTCACTACACGTGCCGAGGTTACCCAATAAGCATCCGGAGCACTTTGCCGCATCCGCACCACCGCCATACTGTCTTTCATATAGGCATCCAGCTCACGGCTCAAACGTTCCACCTCCAATTCCAGTTCCACGTTGCGGCGAGTCAGATCCTGATTCGTTTCCCGCAGACCAAAATAAGACGTGATGCTGCTCACCGCCTTGTCTACCCATGTCACAATCCCGTTAGCAGATGTGAAATACACGCTTCCCTGGTAATTGTTAAAACGGAACAACAAAGTGAAACTGACTACTTCCAATACAATGAAAAGCAGCCAGTAATCATATTTCAGCAAAAAATTCAGCAGGTTCCGCATACCCCCGTCATCGCATCAGGAACGAAAAGCGATCTACATTCTTCAATGCGATGCCCGTACCCTTTGCCACACTCAGTAAAGGATCCTCGGCAATGTGGAACGGAATGTTTATCTTGTCGGTCAGACGCTTGTCAAGCCCACGCAACAAAGCTCCTCCACCCGCCAAATAAATGCCGTTGCTCACGATATCGGCATACAATTCCGGCGGAGTGTTCTCCAGTGCATTCAGCACGGCGGTTTCTATCTTGGCAATGCTCTTTTCCAGACAATGGGCTATTTCCTGATAGCAGACCGGTACCTCCATCGGCAAAGCCGTAATGCGATTAGGACCCCGTACAACGTAATCCTCCGGAGCATCGTCACCCAAGTCGGTCAATGCCGCTCCCACGTGTATCTTGATACGTTCAGCCATACGCTCGCTCACTTTCACGTTATGCTGACGGCTCATATACTCCTGAATGTCTGCTGTCAGGTCATCGCCTGCAATACGAATGGAATTATTCGATACGATACCTCCCAATGAAATAACGGCAATTTCGGTTGAACCACCACCTATATCCACAATCATATTACCTTCGGGTGCCTCCACGTCCAGCCCGATGCCGATAGCAGCCGCCATCGGTTCAAAAATCAAATAAACATCGCGCCCTCCTGCATGTTCGGCACTATCACGCACAGCACGCAGTTCCACCTCGGTAGAACCTGAAGGAACTCCAATCACCATCCGCAACGAGGGGGTAAACAGACGGCGTCCCGGATTCACCTTCTTTATCAGCCCGCGCATCATTTGCTCACATGCATTAAAGTCGGCTATCACTCCATCGCGTAGCGGACGCACAGTGCGGATATTCGGGTTTTCTTTCTCGTACATCAGCTTCGCACGCTCGCCCACAGCTATCATCTTGTCCGTACGGCGGTCCAGCGCCACTACCGACGGCTCGTCTACTACTATTTTATCATTGCTCAGGATGATGGTGTTCGCCGTACCCAAATCCATCGCTATTTCCTGTGTAAAAGAGAACAGTCCCATGGTTAAAATTCAAAATTAAAAATTCAAGATTGAAATGTCGGACACTCCAAGCCGGAACCGCTTCCGATTATTTACCCTCAAACCAATTATGGATAGCAGTATCATACGAAGAAGACACCCCAAACGCTTCACAAGCCAACTGACGGCGTTCCTCACGCGTGGTCTTCGCACCTCTCTGCTTCAAAATATCCAGTAAGGTAGCGTACTGTGCCTTGCTCGCCACGATAACCACATCATTGAAATTTTTTGCTGCAGCACGAATCAACGAGATGCCGCCTATATCGATTTTCTCAATAATATCTTGTTCACCGGCACCCGATGCCACGGTATCCTCGAATGGATACAAATCAACAATCACAAGGTCGATTTCCGGTATTTCATATTGCTGTACCTGCTTCTGGTCGTCTTCCAGGCTACGACGGCATAAGATACCTCCGAATACTTTCGGATGCAAAGTCTTCACACGGCCGCCTAAAATGGAAGGATATCCCGTCACATCTTCCACAGCTTCACACTTATATCCCAATCCTTCGATAAAATGGCGCGTACCGCCCGTAGAAAGGAATTCCACACCGTCATTCGCCAACAGGCGGATTATCTCGTCCAGTCCGTCTTTATGGTAAACGGACACCAAAGCTCTTTTTATCTTCTTTACTTCTGACATACTACTACTTTTTAAAAAGTGAATATTTCTTTATTTGGGTACAAAGGTACGAAATATCTGTTTATAAACATAATAACCGGGCATGAAATTATCTTTCTTTTATTTTGTAACAGTTTTGTAATATGTATTAAGCGAATTTTACCTAATTTTGTACCCGAAAAACAAGCTAACAACAATATGGAAACTGTTTATCTAGGAATTGTAATATTCCTTTTCATGCTGGCGGTATTTGACTTGCTGGTGGGTGTCAGCAACGACGCCGTGAACTTTATGAATTCGGCTGTAGGCGCAAAAGTCGCCAAGTTTCGCACTATCATTATCGTAGCAGCCGCAGGAGTCTTCTTAGGAGCCATTATGAGCAATGGCATGATGGATATCGCCCGACACGGTATCTTCCAACCTTCCAATTTCAGTTTTTACGAAATCATGTGCATCTTGCTGGCGGTAATGGTTACCGACGTGGTATTGCTCGATGTGTTCAACACGTTAGGGCTTCCCACTTCCACCACAGTTTCCATGGTGTTCGAACTGCTGGGAGGTACGTTCATTCTGGCAATACTGAAAATCATAGGCGATGAAACAGGCATGTATTCATTAGGAGACATGATGAACACCGAAAAAGCATTCTCGGTCATCATGGCAATCTTCCTCTCCGTTGCCATCGCCTTCATAGCCGGTACGGTGGTGCAATACATCTCCCGACTCATTTTCAGTTTCAACTACAAGAAAAACCTCTCGTGGACCATCGGCATTTTCGGCGGCCTCTCTACTACGGCACTTGCCTACTTCATCCTTATTCAAGGACTGAAAAGTTCACCTTATATTTCTCCCGAAACGCTTGAGTGGATCAACAACCATAATTCCATGCTGATTTTAGGATGTTTCGTCTTCTTCACCCTGCTGATGCAAATCCTGCACTGGTGCAAGGTGAATGTGTTCCGCATCATTGTCTTGTTAGGTACTTTCTCACTGGCACTCGCCTTTGCAGGCAATGACCTGGTGAACTTCATCGGTGTGCCACTCGCAGGTTATTCTTCCTATATGGACTATGTGGCAAATGCCAACGGAGCGGGCATACACGATTTCATGATGAACTCGCTGATGTCATCCGCCAAAACACCAATGATCTTCCTTTTTCTATCGGGATTGGTAATGGTTTACGCACTTGCCACTTCGAAGAAAGCACAAAACGTTATCAAGACTTCGGTCGACCTCTCACGTCAGGAAGAAGGCGACGAAATGTTCGGCTCATCGGCCATAGCGAGAACCATCGTACGCCGTGCTACCGCGACCAATGAGTTCCTTGTACGTGTCATCCCTGCCAACGTACGCAAGTGGATTGACAGCCGTTTCAACAAAGATGAAGTAATTCTGGCAAACGGCGCAGCATTTGATATGGTACGTGCTTCGGTCAACCTTGTTCTCTCGGGATTGCTCATCATCATCGGTACTACGATGAAATTACCCCTTTCTACCACTTACGTCACTTTCATTGTAGCCATGGGCTCATCATTAGCCGACCGCGCCTGGGGACGCGAAAGTGCAGTCTATCGCATCACCGGAATGTTCTCCGTCATCGGCGGATGGTTCATCACCGCGTTTGTGGCATTTACTATCTGTGCCATCGTCACCGTCTTGATGTATTACACCAGCTTTGTGGGCATGTTCATTTTCATCTGCGTGGCTGTATTCCTGCTGGTAAGAAGCAACATCAAGTTCAGCGAAAAGCAAAAAGCAGAAAAACAAGATGACATCTTCAAGCGCATGATGTCTACCAAAGATAAAAACGAAACCTTTACCCTCCTGCGCCAGCACGTCAGAGAAACGTTGTCGGAATACATCGACTATACAGAGAAAACCTACGTACAGGTAACCGACGGTTTCATCAACGAAGACCTGAAGAGCTTGAAGAAGGGAATGAACTCGGCAGAAGAAAAACGCAAGATGCTGAAAAAACGCCGCCGCAAGGAAATCCTCGGCCTGCGCCGCATCCCCATCGCCATTGCCATCGAAAAAAACACATGGTTTCACCTTGGAAGCAACAGCTGCGAACAGATGCTTTACTGCCTGAAGCGTATCTGCGAGCCTTGCAAGGAACACGTTGACAACAACTTCAACCCCATCTCGAAAGAAAGCATAGCCGACTTCCTGCCCATCCGGGAAGAACTCTGCAAACTGATGGAAAGTACCCGGGCCGATATCGAGAATAACAACTACGCCGACACCGATGAAATTCTGGTGAAAGGTGATGCCTTGAAAAACAAGATTTCAGCTCTGCGTAAGGCACAGATGAACCGCCTGCAGGAGACAGACAACACAAACCTGAAAGCTGCCATGGTGTACCTGAATATCTTACAGGAAACACAAGAGTTAGTAAGCATCTGGCGCCACTTGCTCCGTGCAAGCCGTTTCTTCCAGAACGACTATGTACCCCAGCAGGAAGCACTCACATTGAGCCTGAGCGAATAGGAATATTTAGAGCCCGTTTAAATTTCCAATAAAGAAATAACCTGAGGGTGTATTGAAATTGAAATTGAAATTGAAATCAACCCTCATTTTGTCATCCTAGCATGAGCGCAGGATCCCGGAAACAGAAAACTATGCATACGAGATCCTGCACTTTGTCTAGGATGACATTACTTTTTTGATAGTGTTTTTATTTTGATACCCCCTCATAAATGTGACGTCTCTACCAAAATAGTAAAATAGTAAATCGCCAAATCGTAAATCACACTCACGGCATCGGCTTCAAGCCTTCCCAACGCACGTTCCACGTACCGTCTTTCGGGAATCCGGGGTTCACGCCTTCCGAACCGTCCCAGCCTGCACACATCAGCGCCACGGCGGTAAGCAAGCCGCCATTGCCCGGCAGGTACACGCGCAGGCGTCCGTCCTGATAGTTGTGCCCGTTCACCAGATACGTGTTGGTGCGCTTGTCCATCAGCAAGGCTCCCACCGCCTTTTCAGGCTCGCCCAGGCGTGCCGCGTCCATGGCGGTCATCGGGTAATCCCAGCCCCACGTCTTGTTCCAGTTCCAGTTGTCCCATACCCAGTCGAGGGTGTTGCGCATATAGTCGGCATGGATGAGCTTGTTCATCGGAAGAATGCCCACGGCACCCAGCACCGCCATGTGGTCGGAGGTGAAACGGATGTCCTTATACGTATCCGTAGCGGTCTCGGCGGCAAGATACAGGTGGTCTTCGTTGTATGCCAGCGGAGAGAGTTTCTCTATCAGCACGTCCCATTCGGGCACACGCTCCATGCCGGCACGTTCGCGCCACTCCTGAGCCACGCCCATGGCATAATGCCAGTAAGAAAGCTCGAAAGGAGGATTTACCGTATCGGCGGCACGCAAGGTTTCCTGGGCCGGAATGGCACCCTTCAGGATATAGCGGTCGTTTTCCTTGTCGTAGGTAGCGAACGAGTACATAAACTCGGCGGTTTCCTGTACCAGCTTGTTATATTTCCGGATAATCGAGTCCGACGGCTCGGCACGGTAAAGCAGTTCGGCAAGGTAAATCAGGTGGGGCTGCTGCCAGATGAGGAAGCTTCCCACGTTCGACGGCGCTTCGATGCCGCTCGGGTCGGTCATCTTCATCCAGCGCACGCCCTCGAATCCCTGGCGCTCGGCAATCTGTCGGGCTACGGATTCCGCCTTTTCATACCAGCCCAAGGTGCGTCCCATCATTTCGGGGTGTCCCCACAAGGCGAAATGCGCCTGATGCCACCAAATCATTTCCAAATGGAACTTTCCGAACCACGAGTTATACGTCAGACCCGTTTCCTGCGGAGGCGTAGAGCCTGCGCACTGGATAGCCATCAGGTACTGGCTCAGCACCACGCGGCGTTCCAGTTCCTTGGCGCGCGGGTCGGTGCAAAGCGAGAAGTCCACCGCCCCGCCTTTCGTCCAATACGTGTTCCAATACGCCAATGCAGCCTGTTCCGACTGGGCAAACGTCACGGCAGGCGCGTCAGACGGCTCGGGCGTAAACTGGCAGGTAAAGGCAAAAGCCGTGTCTGCCGGAGTCAGGACGAAATAGTTCTTTTCTTTCTCCTTCAGGGTAGCATCGCCTTCCCAACGCACCGTCACATAATAGGTCGTGGCGTCCAGCTGGCGTTTCAGCACGGCGCTCTGCCCGTCTTGTTCCACCACCGTAGTCGAATGTTTGTCGTTCGCTTCCCAGTCGCACGCATCGTCGCAATGCTTGCCCGTAGGGTAAGGGAAACGGAGCTTGATGCCCGCAGGAGCAGTGGAAGACACCCGTGCGGCTATCATGTCGCGTTCAGGATGGCAAACGGTCTGTACCCGGTAAGGGGTTCCGTCCAGCGAAAAGCTGCTGGTGATTTCTCCGTCCCACATATCCAGCGTCTGACGGATATCCTTCACCTGGCCGGGCGTAACCGACTCGTCCAGCTCCAGGCCCACGACGCCCAGATGCAGGCGGTGCGGATTGACGCGAAGCCAGTTGGAAGCGTCTTTCTGACGGCCTTCTTCCTTGAACTGGCACGCATACACCTCCTTGTGCCCGCGCCCGAAATCGTATTCCTTCTGGGCGTCTTCGGGCTTGTAGTTGCCCGTATTGGCAAAGCTGTGCCAGCCCCATTGGCTCTGTGTGCCCAGAGGCACTCCGTTCTTATACACTTCGGGGAAAGTCTGAAGCCCGGTCGCGTCTACGGTATAGGCAAACTCGCCGTTCCCCACCGAGAGCGACGATAGCGAATCCATCGCCGCCACTTGCGGATTGTTGCGCTCCACCAACGCCCGGCGGTCGATGGGTTCCTGCTTCTCCACGCCACATGCTGCCAGCGTAAGGGCAGCCAACGAATAAAGTAACTGTTTCTTCATGTATCGTTTTTCTTTTTTAAAATAAATGTTTCCGTTGATTATCTTGATGCTGCGAAGATAAGGCTTCTTACTCAAATCAACATGGAAAAACATACACAAGAGGCAAAATACAAGGGCAAAAACAAAGGTAGAAACGGCATAGCATCAGGTTTTGGTTACGCTACAAAGTTACGAAAAAGTTTTGAATCATGCAAGCTTTTCCGGGGCGCGGCGCAGCTATATGCTACCCCTCCTGCACTTAACTGGAATAGCTTATGCATATATATGCGCATAACATATAAATTTGCTACGCCGAATTTGCAATCCGTCAATAAATCTAACAGTTCTAACAGATAACAGTTCTTTTTTTTGAAAACGGCAAGCGAGCAACGAGTAGAGAGAATGTTAATAAATATAATATATTATATTTATATGCGCACTTTCTGCGATTCAAATTTTCAATTTAGATAACTGTTATCTGTTAGAACTGTTAGATTGTTTGTTGTGCTTGCGAAAAATGTAGGATAACGTGATTTCAAATTACCCTATGTGAATACCGCATTTCGCCAAACAAGCTGTAGGGGCGTATCGCATACGCCCTGAAGACATCCACGTGGATAAGTGGACGCATTCGGGCGTATGCGATACGCCCCTACATGGGATGTTTGCGGATATTCATTTTTTATAATTCATATACAACTCATTTACAGCATCATACAAACAATCGCCGCATAGCGTTAACAGATTTTCACACCCACCCGTTTCAAATCCATTGCCGGACGGGAAAAAAGACGTACCTTTGCCTTCGAACCAAAATCACAAAACGCTATGGAAACCAACCGATTACTTCACTACCTGAACTTCCACATCCTCCTGGTGTACGTTCTTGCAATAGCGGAACTCAGCGTCCTCGCATGCACGGATACAGACATGCTTCGGCGTAATGTCACCGATAGGCATTTCGGGGATGCCATGGAATCGAATACACTTTTCCCCTTAAAACTGGAAAATAGCCGTCACTACCAAGCGGTGGTTCAAGACGGTATGCGAAGAAAGCGCCTTGGCTTTCGCATCGAATTCATCGCCGTACCAGGCGTTGCACACCGAATATTCGGCACCGAACTTCCAGTGCGGGCGGTTATAAGTCAGTTCGGCGGTGCCGGTGAAAAGCTGGTCGAGGGTGGTTCCTGTGCCTAACGTGCCGTAGGGCACTTCTTCCGTAGCGCCCAATCCTTTCAGATAACCAAAGAACAACGCCGGACGCCACGTCTTGCCGTATGCCACATTCACCCACGTAGTAGACGTACGGAGAGGTGCATACGTCTGCTCGCCCGTCTTGTCATCAATGCTCCGGATACCGTATCCGCCTACGGTGCTGGCTTGGGTAAGATTCGTACCCAACACGCTCTTAGCCGCCACCAACCAGTTATTGTGGGTATATTTCACATGTGCTTCGCCCGAAATGCCCGTGATGCGTTCGTCCACATGATATGTCCCGTGGTCGGTTTCCGACTGGGTACGGGGAGTAATGGAACTGACATGGATGCCCGCCCCAGCTATCAGGCCCGGTCTTTTGTAATCCATACCTACATAAAACTCGGGGATGCTGCTCCACTTGATGAAATCCTGGTGCTTGCGGGTAGCGGTAGCGCCCGGCTCGTTGGAACTGGGACCTACCGAGAGGTATTGCGATTGCCAGATAGCGGCGGCGGTCAGGCGGAAGTTTTCCGAAGTGAAGCGGTACCGGATTTGCGGAGCGCGGCTGAAGGGCTGGTAAGGAGCACCCATGTTGAGGTTCAGTATTTCGGGAGCCACATCGCCATAGAGCGGATGCCAGGTCTGCCCCACCAGCAACGCCGACTTGCCCCAGTCAAGATTGAAATACACGTGGCGGATGCGGAAGAGCGAATACGTTGTGCCCGAACCGCGGAAGTCCACTTCCACCTTTGCCGAAGTCTTTGCCTTGCCCAGCATCGGTCCCGTCACGTCCACGCCCAAACGGGTATAAAGGGTATAGAAATCGCTGTTCCCGTTATCGTTCAGGTCTTTTCCGTTAGGGTCTTCCACTTTATCCAGCGGATACATATAGAACAATCCGTCCACCGTTTCCGAATTCGACCGGCTGTTATAGAACAAATCGGTACGCACCTGACCATAAAATTTATAGTCGAATCCTTTCTTCTGCGCATTGCTTGCCAGTGTACCTCCCAGCAGGGCTGCCAATAATACAACTTGCTTTTTCATACTTATCCTTATCGTTTTTGAAACGCAGATTAGCGCAGATTAACACAAATTATATTTAATAAATATCCACGACCCCACTGGGACTACAGAATACATCAAATAATCTGCGTTAATCCGCGTTAATCCGCGTTTCAAACAAAAACACATTTATAAACATCGCCCGCAAAAGTAATAAAAAAGAAAAATGTTTGTATCTTTGCCCGCCTAAAAACATCACGACATGAGACAAAAGCTACGATATACGATTCTCGCCCTGCTGCTCTTCCCCTTCCTCACCGCTTTCGCGCAAACAGCCCCGAAATACGAGATACGCGCCACGTGGCTCACTACGCTGGGCGGTATGGACTGGCCTAGCCATAAAGCCGTCTCTCCCCAAGGCATCGAACGCCAGAAGGCCGAACTATGCCATATCCTTGACCAGCTGAAACAAGCCAACTTCAATACGGTACTTTTCCAAACCCGCCTGCGGGGAGACGTAATCTACCCCTCGGCATTCGAGCCTTTCGCCGAATCGCTGACGGGTACCGAAGGCAAGCATCCCGGCTACGACCCATTGAAATTTGCCATAGAAGAATGCCACCGGCGGGGCATGGAACTGCATGCCTGGCTCGTGGCTATCCCCATCGGGAACACCCGCCAGATACGGATGCTTGGGAAAAACGCCCTGACCCGCAAACACCCCTCGCTCTGCAGGCAATTCAAGGGAAGCTGGTACCTGGACCCGGGCAATCCCGGAACGGACGATTATCTGGCAAACATCGTGCGCGAAATCGTATCCGGATACGATGTGGACGGCATCCATCTCGATTACATCCGGTACCCCGAGCAGGGGGAACGCTTCCCCGACCAAAACACATACCGCAAGTATGGGAAACGGCAAGGCCTGACACAATGGCGGCGGGACAACATCACACGCATCGTGCGCCGGATATATACCGAAGTCAAGTCAATGAAACCGTGGGTAAAGGTAAGCAGCTCGCCCATCGGCAAATACCGCGATACGGAACGCTATTCTTCGCACGGCTGGAACGCCTATGAAGAGGTGTATCAGGACGCCCAGCAATGGCTGAAAGAAGGCATCCACGACGCACTTTTCCCCATGATGTATTTCCAAGGAAACCACTTTTACCCGTTTGCCCTCGACTGGAAAGAGAATGCATACGGGCGGTGGATTGTGCCCGGACTGGGCATCTACTTCCTGCACCCCAAAGAACAGGACTGGCAACTGGACGAAGTCATCCGGCAAATCTATTTTATCCGTTCCATCGGGCTGGACGGACAGGCTTACTTCCGTACCCGCTTCCTGCTCGACAATACCAAAAGCGTATTCGACGAGCTGAGGCAACATTTCTACCCGCTTCCGGCACTCGTCCCGCCCATGACATGGACGGACAGCATCGCACCTGCCAAGCCCCAAGAGCCGTCTTTCACACTTTTAGACCGAGGCATCCGTTTCCGCTGGGAAGCCTCTACCGATAACCTCTCGCCGGTATATTACCGCCTCTATGCGTCGGACACTTATCCGGTAGACACGCGGAACCCCCTCAACCTGATTGCCCCACGCATCGAGGACACCCGCTACACCTATGTGCCCGAAGTGCCTTGGCAAGAATACCTCTATTGGGCGGTGACCGCCGTAGACCGGTGCGGGAACGAAAGCGAACCGCTGGAATTTTTCCAATTGACAAATTATGAATAGCCCACCGTCAAGTTAGAAGTGCAACTCCTCCACCGCCTTCCTCCGTCCTTGGAGCGTAGCGGAAAGGGCGGAGGAAGGCGGTGGAAGCCGGGCTTCGGGTCATCCGGCAATACAAAA
>NZ_NFKD01000029.1:0-51813 GCF_002160215.1 Bacteroides sp. An19
CTTCTTAATTTCTCCGATAAGTTTGTTGGACAGATACAAATCAATGTATGATTGAAAGGTTCAGTATCTGTTTCAAACTGTCTTCTTTTTACGTTCTCCATATGGAAACCGTACGGTTTTCATATCGAGAACGTACGGTTTTCAATTGGAGAACGTACGGTTTTGAGATGGAAACTATAAAAAGATACCGCTTGGATTGATAATATGACCCAATCAGCAACTTTAACTGTTTTGATTCTTTGATTAATTCAAAACAGTTTCTGAAAGGAGAGATCTTTTGATAATCAGTTTATTGCTTTCCTGATGTGATTTTCGTGAGACATAGTGGTGATTTTCATGAAACTTTTCTAGCCTGCTTTGTAGGGCATGTTAACTTGTACTGACTAACTTTGTTCTTAATATGATGAATATACATTAAAAAGATTGCATTTTGATAAAATATAGTCAATCAGAAATAAATTGCGAAAAATCATTTGTCATGCTGAGTGCCTATTTCCTGCGGAAAACCCATTCGATTATGACAAATTGTAAATTCGTCATTGGTAACGAAGTGAAGCATCTCGGATGCGCCCACGTGGATGTACACGAGATCCTTCACGTTCGTTCAGGATGACAATACAGGATGACAATACATCAAGAATTTTTCGCAAACCAATTTTGTTTTACTATAATAAGTATATTTACGCCCATAAGATACATTTTATTTCTTATTTAATGGGTGAATTTTGTGTTCAGACAAAATAGGTTTAAAATGTAATCTGAAAAAGTGATGTATTATATATTGCATGTTGCCGGCTGTTGTAAATCACTGGCAAGTAGTGATAAATAGACTTTTTGATATTCATTTAGGATATTTTGATACTGTGCTAATAGGCTTTTGATACATCTTTCCGGACTTTTTGATATAAGATATAGAAGTCGGAGATTGGTTAAGTTTTTGATTTGTGCTAGTTTTGAAATGCATTTGAGTAATGTGGGCTTATTGCTAAAAATAATTTTATGAATTGAATAAAACAGGAATCGGATATGAAACAAAATATCGTATCACCTCAAGCGATGATAGTTGGAGAAGGAGCTTATGCTGTCAATGAACTTCATTTAAGCATAGAAGATGCCTCGGAACAGAATCTGTTTATTTACCGTTATGCCGCCGGAGCACAATTCAATGTCAGCCGGAAGCTGCAGAATAATGTGATTTGTGGATTGGTGGCATTGACGGAAGATCCTTCTTCGCCAGGAGATATGATGTTGGCTCCGAATGCTACCCTTATAAATA
Organism: Bacteroides sp. An19; assembly: GCF_002160215.1. Lineage (NCBI taxonomy): Bacteria > Pseudomonadati > Bacteroidota > Bacteroidia > Bacteroidales > Bacteroidaceae > Bacteroides > Bacteroides sp. An19. The sequence goes on from NZ_NFKD01000029.1 coordinate 1,277, forward strand.
AAGGTGTCATTGACATTCATTTCAAAGAATTGTATGCTGCTCATATTCGGAATGCACAGCGGTGTGGGGATGCTTATCAGGTAGATGCCTTGCGTGGGTATGCAATGGCTGCAGGTGCAAATTCGGTATTGATAAACGAAGGTGTCATTAATGTCTATATGGATCATGACGCCGATGCCGAGACTACGATGTATTGTTGTGCCATGTGGGCGGAAGCTGATTCGATGTTGGTTAATAAAGGCGAAATTCATTTCTATGGCAATGGTTCCTGGCAAGCATTGGTGCGTGGTGTAGGAGGTGTAGCCGACCATTTGCATGTGGTGAATGAAGGACTGATTACGGTAGATGTGGAACGTGCTTTCCAAACCCGTGTGTTACATACAGCCGGTATGTATGGTTCGCTTTGGAATAAAGGGCGTATTGAAGTGCGTGTGGCCGGACGTGTGATGACGATGGGAAGCGTGACAGGTACACAAATGCTTAATGACGGTGAAATTTATGTTACTTCATTGGCCACTTTGATTGAAGGGAAGATTCCTTATTTATTTAATTTCCCACCAATGGCCACGGGTATGTATGAGCATTTCCGTCCGGGTGCTTTATTGCCGAGTCCGATAGTCAATAGGGGAGTGATTAAGGTGCATTTGATAGGTAGCAAAGCTTCTGGTCCTGATGCGATTGCTTTCGGATTTTATTATCAGATGGAAAATAAAGATAATGGGGAAACTCCAGTTCGTTTCGTTTCCAATGAAGGGACAGTGGAAGTAACTCAAGAAGGGCCTGTGAATTATGTAACGGGAGAATTGGGCGTGAACATGCAGTTGAAAGAAGACAATCCGGTGAAGTTGAAAATCGGTACGTGGAAAACGCACAGCCGTGACTTCTCGCAGACACACGACTTGTTCGTGTGCCAAAGTGCGTGTTTTGACTTATCGGAGCTAAACTTAATATTGGAGGATGGAGGTGTACGGCCTGATGTATCTGAATTGGTTTATCAGCTTCCTGTTGCTTTGCATCGGGGTGACACATGTATAATCAGTAAGTAAGAATTTATGTTATACAATTAAAATGCAGAAAATTATGGACAACAAGATGGTGATTAATCACAAAGAAGTAGAAAAAGTAGATATGGGTAAAGGTGTAATCCGTCAAGATTTCGCCATGGGCAAGAATCTGAATGTATTGCACTGGAATATGTCTGACCAAAGTGTGGTAGGTATGCATACGCATCCGCAGGAACAATTCGGATATGTCATCAAGGGTGGTTTCCGCCTTACGATTGGCGATAAGGAATACGAACTGAAAGAAGGTGATGCTTATTTGGTTCCCGCAGATGTGCCTCATGGTTTTGTAGCTATCGGTGAGACAGAAGCCATTGATGTGTTCGCTCCAGTCAAGACGGTTTTTCCGTGGGATAAATAAGCATGAGTATCGGACCAAAACAGTTGATTCTCGATGAAAAAATTTATTGGATTATGGTTTTGGGGCATATTGCTGTTTGCCATATCGTCTTGCTCGGAGGATGAAGAGCCTGCATTCGTTCCGGAAGGAGAGGAAGAAATATTGATAACGGGCGAGTCGGGTGCTACGGTGGTCAATACGAAAGATATTGTCTTGGGGGTGAGCGAGGACGATGTGGTATTCGAAATGACTTCCACTATTCTGACGACAAGTGGCCGTGTGACGGAGACAACGCTTAATTGTTGCGCTATGGCTGGCATTAACTTTACGGATAATGGCGGGATGCTTGCAATGGATACGTTGAATACGGTAGAGGATGTAGTGCTTATCAACCGGGGAACCATTACCATTCATACCAAAGACTTAGTGGAACGGTATAAGGACCAGATTCAGACTCCGGATGACCCGGAACGTCCTTATACTTATCTTCGTTTGATCGCCATGTTTGTCGGAACGAATAGTACGATTATTAATGAAGGGGTCATCAATGTGTATTTTGACCATGATCCGTCTGTGACTTCTACGATTTATGTCATGGGAATGAACGGAGGCGGAAACTCATCGATGATTAATAACGGCGAAATTCATTTTTATGGAAACGGTTCTGTAGCTACCCGTTTGCGTGGTATGGCAACATTCGGTAATAGCATTTCCGCATTCAATAACGGTGTCATGACCGCAGAATTGGATATGTGTGAAGACGCGCGTATGATTACTACGGGCGGTACTAAATCGAATGTGATAAACGATGGTACGATGCAGATGCGGTTGCCTGGTTATATACTTTGCATGACCCGTTACGGGGATTCTAATTTGATAAACAATGGTGTGGTTGACTTGACCATGGTTGACCTTCCTGAAGGATATACCGCTGTGGGCAACGCTGAGAATCCTGTCGTTTGTGCGATGTACGACCCTTTGTCGGGCGGACGTACGCAGATGCCTTCTTTGGTGAACCGGGGCAGTATCAGCATTGCCATTGAAGGAAGTGAACGCTCTAATTCGGTAAGTCAAGGTTATGGCATGTATTGTGACTTGATGGGTGCCGGCGGTGGAGATTTGCAGGTGAATGTCATCAATGATGGAAGCATCGAAGTGTCGCAAAGTGGTCCGGTAGATTTCAGGATGGCAGAGGCTGGATTCATTACCCGTCCTGCGGTAAGAGAAGAAACTTGCTGCATAAAGCTGGGACGTTGGAATACGACGTTACGCGATTTTTCCCAGACTCAGGATTTGTTTTACGGTCAAGGTGTCAATATGGATTTTGGCGGAGGAGAATTGCTGTTGAAGAAAGGAGAAGATTATGTGGACGGAACTTCTTACAGTGTAGCTCCGGAAGCATTGCTTTATAATGGAGGAAGAACGATGTTCCGTTATGAGTATTCCGGATATGAAAACTTTGAGATAAAAGCAGCTGATGAAAGCAATGTTAATCTGACATGGGATAAAGAAAATAATCAGGTGTCTTTGTCTGACAAATAAAACAGAAAATAGAATATGGAAAATATAGTAAGAAAAAGTGTCCGTGTAGGGAGCGCAGGGTATTATGTCAACCGTGAACATCTGGTTATCACTAAGCCAGAGGCAGGTAATGTAGCAGATATTACTGAGCAGGCGATTGCCGCCGGTAAAGTGCTTAAGGGGCGTAATATTGTTCTGTATGCTTTGGCGGCATTGATGGATGATGAAGAAAATCCGGGACAGCAGCGTTTGGCTCCGAATGCGACTTTGATAAATGAAGGCGTCATCGAGATACATATGCATGACATTGTTGACGCTTATAAGGCGCAAGTAAAAGCTACGCCTGATGACCCGAACGGAACATATCGTTTCGTGAAATGTTTTGCCATGGCTGCCGGTAAGGATTCGACCATTATCAACGAGGGAATTATCCGGATTTATTTCGATCAGGAGAAGGATTTGGAAACGGCTGTATATGGAGAAACGTTGTTGGCGGGTGAGAATTCGACGGTTATCAATAATGGGACTATCGAATTGTTGGGTAACGGTTCATTCGATACACAGACTCGTGTCATCGCTCTTCCGGTCAATAATGTGACCATCATCAATAACGGGAAAATCAATGTGGATGTCGAGAAGGCTTCTACCGTCCGTGTGTTGGCTACAACAGGTATTGGCGGAACGATTGCCAATTATGGTTCTATCCGAATCAATTCGACAGGAAGAATCATGACGATAGCCCGTTTTGCCAATACGCATTTGATTAATGCCGGAGATATTGATATTGTTTCGCGTGCGCATTTCATTGTTAATAAGGTGTCGTTCTTGTACCAATCTTATCCTTTGGCATGTGCTTTTTATGAACATTCATTGCCGAATACCCAGCTTGTTCCTCCTTTGGTCAATAAGGGTACGGTGAAGATTCATTTGGAAGGAAGCGAGGCTTCTACTCCGAAGGCGGTTGCGTTCGGTATCTATAGCGAGATGGTAGGCAAGGAAGAACATATTCATCGCATGGAAAATACCGGCTCGATTACGGTGTCAAAGTCGGGTCCCTATGATTTTCTGGTAGCGGAAGTGGGCGTAAACGCTCAGTCGGCTAAAGATTTTCCGTATCATGTAGAGATAGGCGAATGGCATACGGAAGCCCGGAACTTTACAGAAACGAAAGATTTGTTTGTCTGCAATAGCGGAATCTTTGATTTCGCGCATACTCGTTTGACACTGACGGGAGATAATGCCGTGCCGGATGTAAAAGCTGAAAGCTTGGTTTATCAGCGTGACGAGGCGATGCAACGTGGCGATACCTTCCAAGTTCTGAATGCGGATAAATTGGTTATTACAAAATAAGAGTGTTAAAAAAGCAGGTTTTTCCCCTGTATGTTTAATTTTAAATACCTATTGAGATTATGGCAAAGAAAGTTTTAATTATTGCAACGAATTATGGTTCATGGGGTGAGGAATTGCAGGCTCCGTGGGATGCATGTAAGAAAGCTGGTTTTGAAGTGACTTTGGCTACTCCGCAAGGAAAGAAACCGCTTCCTTTCCAAATCAGTGTAGACCCTGATTTTGTAGACGGTGTACAGAATATCAAGACTAATCCGAAAGAAGTTTGCGACCGCTGCAAGGAATTGGTAGATGGTGAAGAATGGGCACATCCGTTGAAATTCTCAGAAGTAAACATGGCTGATTATGACGCGATTGCTTTGACTGGCGGTCCGGGTGCTATGTTGGATATGTGTAATTGCTGGGAATTGCATAAGCTGATTATGGATGCTTATAAGAGCGGTAAGATTGTGGCTGCATTGTGCTATGCCGTTTCTACATTGGTATTCCTCCGCGACCCGGAAAATGATTATAAGTCGATTGTGTATGGCAAGAAGATTTGTGCTCATCCACGTGCATGGGATTTCTATGGTCCGGGTATGGCTATGTCATACGAATTGTATGGTGCAACTCCTGATAACTGCGGTACGAATGTGATTACTCCGGGATTCTTGTGGCCTATCGAAGATTTGGTTCGTGACGCAGTAGGTCCTAACGGCGCTTGTATAGCACGTATCAATGCAAGTCGTGAAGACCCGCAAGTTTATTATGATCATCCGTTTATTACCGGTACTTCGGTAGAATCATCTATCGCATACGGTGATATGATTGTGAAAGTGTTGAATTCTCTTAAATAATAATTATAAGGAGAGTCATGTGTGGGGTTAATTCCGCACATGACTTATTCCTTTTTTAAATCCAAAAGCAAAATGCCGGCAATAATAATTCATAGCATTGAGATGACCGACGAGCAAAAGAAGATTGTAGCCGATAAGTTCATCTCTACCTTTTCCGAAGTAAGCGGAGTGCCCAAAGACCGTATTTATCTTTTTTTTAACGGATACGGTTTGAACGAGGCAGCTACAGGCGGAAAATTATTTTCTGAAAATCCTCCTAAAAGCGCGAAAGCAAAGTTTAACGAGGATGAGTGGGCTGATAAACAGAAGTAAAACTAACATATAATAAAAAGGATTTATTATGGATGTAAACCAAACCATCGTAAAAGCACTGGAAGATATCGGCGTGAGCTATGTATTTGGAGGGAGCGGACAGGTAAACGCCTCTATGTTGTTGGCTCTGCGCGATTCGAAAAAAATAAAGACCGTTATTATCCGCAATGAGCAGGCGGCGTCGTTCATGGCATGTGGCTACACTATGTTTAACCCGAATAATTTGGGTGTGTGCTTTGCGACGGGAGGTCCGGGTGCGTTTAATTTGTTCTCAGGCATGGCGGTAGCATTATCCGATTCGTTGCCCATATTGGCTATAACAGGATATACTTCAATGGGACAACGGGGAAAAGGTGCGTTGAACGAGTCTACAGGATTGAGTCGTACGCCTGATTCGCAGGTGATGTTTTCGGCTACGACCAAAAAATCGTATGTATTGGAGCGGGCAGAAGATACGTGTGATATCTTGGAAGACGCTATAAATACAGCATTCGACGGGCGTCCGGGACCGGTGCATATCCATATACCGAAAGATGTGACTACGGCAGAAGTAACCAATTTCCGCCCGATTAACATCCGTGTAAAAGCGGTTAAGGCAACGGAAGAAGCTCTGCAAAAAGCGGCGGATGCATTGGCTGATGCAATCAGTAAGAATAAGAAAGTGCTGGCGATGATTGGTTATGGTTGCGTGCGTAGTGAGGCATCCGGCGAATTGCTCCAATTAATAGAAAGGTATCAAATACCGTTTGTCCAGACAATGGATGCCAAAGGATTATTGCCGGAGAATCATCCTTTGTGTTTAGGCATGTATGGAACATCGGGTGACAAGGCGGCTAATACGTATTTTCAGGAGGCGGAAGTCGTGCTCGCAATGGGAAATTCGTTCGCTCAAAATGCTACATTCTCATTCCAACCGGATTTATATGCGAATAAACAGTTGATTCATGTGAATATTGATCCGGCTGAAATCAATAAAGTGTATAAAGCTGATGTAGCGGTGGTAAGCGATATCAAATTGGCACTTCAGGAGTTATTGCCTTTATTGGAGAAACGTGATTTGCCCTCCTTGCAAATCGGTGCATTGCCCAACGGGCATTATTATGAGGAACCGGTGCATACAGATGCCCAACGGATTTTTCCGGGAGATATCGTCCGTGTCTTGTCTCAGAATCTGCCAGACAATGCCATTGTAATGGGTGATGCCGGTTCGCACATGTTGTGGTTGAGCTGTTATTTGCAGTTGAATAAGAATCAGCGCTATCAGAATCCGGGAAGTTTCGGACCTATGGCAAGCCATACGAACGGCTGCTTGGGAGTGAAATGCGCTAATCCGGATAAAGTGGTGATTGCAGGCGTGGGTGATGGATGCTATCAGATGGCAGGATTCGAATTGATGACTGCAGTGCAATATAACATTCCTGTTATTTGGATTATATTCAATAACAGTGAATTTAATATCATCAAGAAGTTCTTGCTGAATATGTATAATGACGAGGCATATATGCAGTTTGAGAATCCGGATTTTGTGAAGTATGCCGAAGCATGTGGAGCGAAAGGATATAGGGTAGAAAAATTGGAAGAATTCTTGCCGGCGTTGCAGGATGCCATCGCGTTGAACAAGCCTTGCATTATTGATGTGTTGGTAGATAGTGAAGTGTATCCGCCTTTCAGTTTGGGAAGGGTATAAATAAAAAATGCATGTCCGTAATGAACCGGAGCAATGATGTGCAAAATGAATATATACTGACTTTGCCAAGTCAGTTATCTTCGTGGGCTGTAGCAGTTAACTGGAATTGCTTATGAAGTATATATTCATTTTCCGGACATATTAATCAGGTTGAATACGGACATTCATGGCACGGAAAATTCTTTTGCCGGATCGGACAAATATTTATTCTACCATATCTTTCCTGAATGATAATGCCGGTTCATCATCGGCACATGTGTTTGGCAGAAAGTTGTTTATCAATGATGCTTTGTCGTTACAATGCGGATAAGCCTTCGTATATAGGAGGCGTGGTGAATTATCTGCGCTTGAGTGTGACTGTAGGCAAGCCTGTCCGCATGTTCTTATAAAAAATGGGAGGATAATTGAATATAAAAATGGAAGAGACAAAGAAATATTCGAAAATGTTGATACCGTCTATTTTATCGGTATCTGTGCTTACTATTATGGCACCTACGGCGGTATCTCCTGCCTTGGCTGCTATACGGGATGCATTCCCGCATATTTCGGAAACACAAGCCAAGTTGGTTTTAACCTTGCCTACGTTGATAATGATGCCGATAGGATTGTTTTCCGCGCGTCTTACCGCTAAGATAGACAAGAAAAAGCTTTTGCTTACCGGGATGATACTTTTTCTTGTATTTGGTGTGGCTGGAGGTTTTGTGAACGATTTCCGGCTTTTGTTGTTAATGCGTTTGTTTTTCGGAATAGGTCTAGGCATTATGACTCCTTTATCCACTTCACTGATATTTGATTTTGCTCCGGATACCAATAAACGTAGCAAGCTTTTGGGCTTACAAGGCTCTTTTAACCAGTTGGGCGGTTTGCTTTTTATGAGTTTGTCGGGTGTGTTGGCAAGTATTTCGTGGCGTTATTCGTTCTTGTGTTACGCCTTTGTGGTTATATCAATCGTATTGACCACTTTGTTTATGCCTTCTATTCCACCGTTGGCTTCCCCCAAAAATGCTGCAGGTGGTGCAGGCAGGAAAACGGGAATGAATAAGAAGATATTTGTTTTAGCGTTTTTTGCCATGATGATATTTGCTTGTTATTTTGTGATAAATACCGACTTGGCGTTGTTTATGGACGTGGAGGGTATCGGCAATGCGAAAGAGTGTGGCTATGCGCTTTCTCTGATGCGTATCCCGGCGATTATTGCCGGTGTGTTGTTGGCTTGGATTATGCGGAATCTGAAAGACTGGACCATGCCTTTTGCCACGGTGATAATGGCGGCAGGATATGTCATTATCGCTTGCTCTCATTCGTATGGCGTCTTGATGGCAGGATGTTTGGTCGTGGGGCTTGGCGGCGGCTTTGCTTTGCCTCCCATTTCTCTTTTCTTGCCGCGCATTGTCACTCCGCGCCAGCGGACTTTAGGAGTAGCTATTATCATGTCGGTGGCTCAAGTGGGACAATTTGTGTCTCCGCTTTATACGGACTTGTTTGTAGATAATTCGATGGATGGTTCTGGTAGAATGCGTTTTATTGTGTGTGCCGTTACTTCTGTGATAATCGGTTTTTTGGTGGTGGCATTTGCTCATACTTTGCCGAAAAAACCACTAGAAAATTGAATATTTACGAAGTGAGGTAGAAAGAATTTAAAGGTATAAATTATTAGAATGAATAAGATATGGCAATTAAAATTTTAAGCGTAGACGATGAACAGGACTTGGAAATACTGTTGACCCAGTATTTTCGTCGGAAAATCCGCAAGGGTGAATACGAGTTCACCTTTGCGCATAATGGTTTGGAAGCCTTGCAATTGGTGTTGGAAAAGAAAGACTTTGATATTATTTTGAGTGATATCAATATGCCCGAAATGGATGGGCTTACTTTGTTGACCCGCATCAACGAGATGAGGAATCCGGCATTGAAATGCATTATGGTGTCGGCATACGGCGATATGGACAACATCCGTTCGGCGATGAACAACGGTGCATTTGATTTCGCTACTAAACCGATTGATTTGGATGATTTGTCACGCACGATAGAAAAGGCGATTGAGCAAATAAATTTTGTCAGAGAATCGCAGAATGAACATGATCAGTTGGAGTCTATTAAAAATGATTTAGCGGTGGCTGGTGAGATTCAGCAGGCTATATTGCCTCGTAAATTTCCGCCATTCCCTAAGTTGGCTGATGTTGTTGACATTTATGCCTCAATGACTCCGGCGAAAGATGTGGGTGGAGATTTCTACGACTTTTTCCAGATAGACGAAGAACGAATCGGCTTTGTAATAGCCGATGTATCGGGGAAAGGTGTCCCGGCATCCTTGTTTATGGCAGTAAGCCGGACGTTGATTCGTGCTACAGGCATCAGGGGAGTCCCTTCTCATGAATGCATCAATTATGCTAATAAATTGTTGTGTAACGAAAGTCTTGACTCAATGTTTGTAACGGTCTTTTATGGTATTTACAATATCAAGACCGGCGAGGTGGACTATACGAATGCAGGGCACAATCCTCCGTATTTATTGCGTAAGAATAATACCGTAGAACCATTACCGCTTTCCAAGAATTTCATCGTAGGCGTATTTGATGATTTTGTCTATACAAATTCGAGCTTGACTTTGGAGCCGGGAGACACGTTGATTCTCTACACCGATGGTGTGACAGAAGCCTTTAATGAAAACCGGGAAATGTTTTCGGAAAGCGGATTAGAGAAAACCTTGAAGAGTGTACCGGGTGCAGGGAGCGAAGAAATAGCGGAAGCTATTTTGGAAGACTTGAAGGATTTTGTTGGGAACGAACCTCAAAGCGATGACATTACGATGTTGATATTGAAACGATTGAAATAACACATGTAGTACAATAAAAGACCTTTTTTTATGAAAGACAATTTTAAAGTATTCAAACCTGCCGATAAGATGCAGTTTGAATTTACAGATCTGATTGCCGGATATGTAAGCGATTTTAATGAAAGTGAGAAATGTTTTACGTTGACAACAACAGATAAACGTTCTTTCCCTGTATTGTTAACAGATACTACATTTGCGCGTTTGATGCGTAATTTGGACGAACCTTACCAGGATGCTACTGGTAATCTTTATCAGCTTTTGTCTCAAAATGGCCGTATGGCTTTTGTCTTTGGTATTTTCTATCCCCAACATGACGGGCAGTATACATTTGAAGCAAAACAGATAGATTTTCCGGAAAGAGAATTAGGTAAGTTCCGTTTTGAAGAATCAAACTGGTGGGCTAATCAGGCAAAAAGTATCTGTAACTTTTTTGTCCGTGCGCAGTTCGGTGATGGTGAAATCGATTATGAAAAATACCGTACGGCGGTAAGCCTGGGCGGCAAACGGGAAGTGAACTCTTTCCGCCAGGAAACCGATACGATTTCACGTATGATTTACGGTATGGCTTCCGCTTTTATGCTGACCGGAGAAGACATTTTCTTGGAAACAGCTGAAAAAGGTGTGGAATACTTGAAAAAACACATGCGTTTCTACGATGTAGATGAGAATGTGGTTTATTGGTATCATGGCATTGACATTGATGGGGACAAAGAAAAGAAAATCTTTACTTCTGAGTTTGGCGATGATTACGATGCCATCCCGATGTATGAGCAGATTTATGCATTGGCTGGTCCGATTCAGACTTACCGTGTGAACGGTGACCCTTCTATTTTGCGCGATGCTGAATTGACTATCGACCTTTTCGAACGTTTCTTCAAGGATAAGAAAGGAGAAGGATATTATTCGCATATAGACCCGGTATTGTTGAGTCCGGACAGTTCAAGCCTTGGCCCGAACCGGAAGCGTAAGAACTGGAACTCTGTAGGTGATCATGCTCCTGCTTATTTGATTAACTTGTATCTGGCTACTGAGGAAAAGAAATACAAGGATTTCTTGGAATATACAGCCGATACTATCACTACACATTTCCCGGATTATGAGAATAGCCCGTTTGTAAATGAGCGCTTTATGGACGATTGGAGTCATGACCTGACATGGGGATGGCAACAAGACCGTGCGGTAGTGGGGCATAATCTGAAGATTGCATGGAACTTGATGCGTATCAATAGCATCTGCCCGAAGAAATCGTATGAAGAATTTGCCCAGCATATTGCAGAGGTCATGCCTCAAGTAGGTTTGGACGTACAGCGTGGCGGTTGGTATGATGTGATGGAACGCCGTTTGCATGGCAATCAAGAATATTATCGTTTCGCATGGCACGACCGTAAGGCATGGTGGCAACAGGAGCAGGCGATTTTGGCATACGAGATTCTGTATGGTATCTATGGCAAAGAGGAATATTTGAAATATGCACGTGAATCAGCTGCCTTCTATAATACTTATTTCCTTGACCATGAAGACGGAGCCGTTTATTTCAATGTATTGGCTAATGGCTTGCCTTACCTGCTGGGTACGGAACGTAAGAAGGGAAGCCACTCGATGAGTGCTTACCATTCAGTAGAATTAGCTTATCTGGCAGCTACTTATACCAATTTGCTGAATACCAAGAAACCGTTGACCTTATATTTCAAACCTATGGTAAATGGTTTCAAGGATAATGTATTGCGTGTACAACCCGATATCTTGCCTGTAGGAAGCGTGAAATTGCAGGAAGTATGGATTGACGGACGGGAATGGAAGAATTTCGATGCAGATAAGTTGACCATACAGCTGCCTGCCGTAGAATATCGTCCGAAAGTCAAAGTCGTTATTGTTCCTAAAGATTGAAAAAAGATGAGTGCGGAAGTTCATAAAGTAGGTTCTGTGTTGGACGCTTCATCCAGCAAAGAAGAACAGCAAGTCATATTGTCTATTTTGGATGAAAACAAAAGTGTGATTTTGGACTTGTCTGAATGTAAGTATGTATCGAGTGCCGGATTGCGTGTCATGCTTTATGCTTATAAAGTAGCTGCATCCAATGGCTTGAATGTGTACTTGGTAGGTGTATCTAAAGAGGTGAGGGAAGTAATGGCTATTACAGGCTTCGAACATTTCTTTAAATACTTCGATACAGTAGAAGAGTGTCAAACTCAAATAGGGTAAGTATGCAGCGAGTAGATTTATTTCCGACGCATGAATATAAAGGATTGAAATTGCGTACAGGGCGTCCTTATCCTTTTGGAGCTACGGTAATGGGAAATGCCGTCAATTTTTCGGTCTATTCCCGTTACGCTACGGCTTGTACGTTGGTTCTTTTCCATAATCATGAACCGGAACCGTTTGTCGAAATACCTTTCCTGAAGGAATTCAAGATGGGAAATGTATTCTCGATGATGGTTTTTGATTTGGATTTCGAGAACATTGAATACGGCTATCGGATGGATGGTCCATGGAATCCGGAAGAAGGGCATCGTTTTGATAAGACGAAAATCTTGATGGACCCGTATGCCAAGCTGATTGCAGGACGTGACGTATGGGGTGCCCAGCCCGATTGGGACAATGTATACCAATACCGTGCCCGTGTGGTTTGTGATGACTTTGATTGGGAAGACGACCTTCCCTTGGAAACGCCGGTGAATGAATTGGTCATTTACGAAATGCATATCCGTAATTTCACTTGTGGCGCAAATGCGAATGTGAAACATCCCGGGACCTTTGCCGGCATAGCCGAAAAGATTCCTTATTTGAAGGAGTTAGGCGTGAATTGCGTGGAATTGATGCCGATTCATGAGTTTGACGAATTTGAGAACAGCAAGCCTTCTCCGGTTGACGGGCATATGCTTTACAACGTATGGGGATATAGCAATGTAGGCTTCTTTGCCCCTAAAGCCGCATACGCATCTACCGGGCGTTTCGGTATGCAGGTGGATGAATTGAAAAATCTTATCAAGCAACTTCATGCGAATGGCATTGAAGTTATCCTGGATGTGGTTTTCAACCATACGGCAGAAGGGAATGAGAATGGTCCTTATATCTCGTATCGGGGTATTGATAATAAGACTTATTATATGCTGACACCGGATGGATATTATTTCAATTTCAGCGGGTGCGGAAATACGTTGAATTGCAATAACCCCAATGTGCGGGATATGATTGTAGAAAGCTTGCGTTATTGGGTAACCGATTATCACGTGGATGGATTCCGTTTCGATTTGGCGGCTATCTTGGGACGTGACCAGAATGGATGTCCGATGCCTAATCCGCCTTTGCTGGAGTCATTGGCTCATGACCCTATTTTGGGTAAAACCAAATTGATAGCTGAGGCATGGGATGCCGGAGGCTTGTATCAGGTAGGTGCATTTCCTTCATGGGGGCGCTGGGCGGAATGGAACGGGAAATACCGGGATAGCATCCGCAGGTTCCTGAAAGGTGACGAACATGTATTGGGCGATGTGAAAGAACGTATCGCAGGTTCAGCCGACTTGTATGCCTCTCAAAACCGGGGCATTAAGGCAAGTGTGAACTTTATTACAGCCCATGACGGATTTACATTGATGGATCTTGTATCGTATAATGGCAAGCACAATGAAGCGAATGGCGAGGACAACCGGGATGGAGAAGACAATAACAATAGCTGGAATTGCGGCTGGGAAGGCGAATGTGAAGATGCGGGAATCAATTACCTGCGTCATAAACAGATAAAGAATGCAATATCCTTGTTGATGGTAAGCCAGGGTATTCCGATGATATTATCGGGTGACGAAATGGGGAATACCCAATATGGAAATAACAATGCTTATTGTCAGGATAATGAAATCGGATGGATCGACTGGACGAATCTGCAGAAGAATGAGGACATTTATAATTACTTCCGTAAGATTATCCGCTTCCGTCAGGCTCATAAAGCATTGCGTTTCGAATATCATTTCGGGCATTGTGATTACCGTAATCTGGGATATCCCGATTTCTCATGGCACGGTGTAAAAGCATGGCGTCCTGATACCGGATATAACAATCTGACCGCAGCCTTTATGCTGAACGGGCGGTATGCGGAGACAGACGGAGTGCCTGATGATTTTATTTATGTAGCCATGAATATGCATTGGGACATGCATGGGTTCGAACTCCCGCAATTGCCCGAAGGCATGGCATGGCATGTATTTGCCAATACGGAAATGGCTGCTCCGGACGATATTTGCGAACCGGGAGAAGAGTGTATGATTGAAAACCAGCAGGAAATCCTGGTAGGGCCGCGTTCTATCATGATTTTGGTTGGGAAATAGAAAACTGTAAATAGTAAATTGTAAAATTATAAATTAAAAAGATATGGATAATCAATTTGTAATCAATCAGGAAGGTAATACCTTGACTATCGTTTTAGGTGACCAGCTTACTACAGGCAATGCTCCTGCCCTTATGGAAGAATTGAACGGATACAAAGGCAAGGGCATAGAAAAAGTTGTCTTTGATGCCACCAAGCTGGCTTATATTGCCAGTAGCGGTATACGTACCATTATTTTTGCCAAGCAGAAATTGGGCGGAAACCCTGTAATTGAGTTTGTGAATTGCGCTGCTGATATCCGTAGCGTGTTTGAAATGACAGGTCTGCAGAACTACATTTCTTTCGTAAGCAAGTAAGCAGGTAATGCTATGAAAGAATTGGTTTTCAAGCCTATTGCAGGCAGAACGGAAGAAATCATTGATGCCATCCTCCAGACCGGGGAGGTGGCATCATGCACCAAGGAATTGTATGCCATTCATCTGGTTTGCGAGGAACTGGTGGTCAATGTGGTAAGTTATGCTTACCCTGAAGGCGTGGAAGGTTATCTGAAGATTCAGATAGAGAAGGCCGACGGATGCATCACGCTGAAGTTTATTGATGGAGGTGTGCCGTTCAATCCGTTGGAAAGGGATATGCCGGATGTTTCTCTTCCGCTGGAAGAACGCCAGATAGGGGGACTTGGAATCTTCCTTACGGTTCAGATGATGGATAAAGTGTCGTATGAACATGTAGGTAATGAAAATATATTGACTATCAAGAAAAAGATTGATGATGAAAAATAAGATAGGAATACTTATAGAAAGCGATTTCTATGAAAATGAAATCTTCTATTATCAGTTCCGTTTCAAGGAAGCCGGGTATGAGGTTCATTTTCTGTCCCGTCTTTGGGGCAACGAGGGCATTACGTTTAGCGGGCATGAATTCAGGGCACCGTTTTATTGTAATGAGAGCTTTGAGGCGCTTGATGATGAGGCTCTTAATGATTATGCAGCTATTATCGTGCCTGCAGGTATGGTGTCAGACCGTCTTCGGTATACCGAAGATGTGACGAAGCTTCCTCCTGCATGTGTGTTCTTGCAAAAAGTATTTGCGCGCAAGGACATCGTTAAGGGAGTGATTTGCCACGGCTTGTGGTTGTTCTCTCCTGTAGCCGAACTGGTGAAAGGAAGAAAGATGACCGTGCATAATAATCTGTTGGGCGATGCCAAGAACTATGGTGTAGAGTATGTTGATGCAGATGTTGTGATCGACGGAGACTTGGTTTCGGCGCGCACCGGAGGGCATTGTTATTTGCTGGCTTCCGAGATATTGAAAGCGTTGGCAAGCAAATAAAACCTATTAAAAGGGGACGTTTCTTTTGTCCGCAAGTGTGGGTATGTCGTAAGGCCGGCTTGTTGCTGGTAAAAACGCATATACTTGCATGGGCGGACGGAGATAGTTCCATCGGACGGCGGAACTGGCTTCATAAGCCATCGGAGCCAGTTTCGTTTTCTTTGTTAAATGATATATACTGAAATTCGAAGTGAAAAAGCATGGTTGGCATATCTTGAGTGTTTTTCTTCTCGTTGTGGTGGTGATATTGGGATATTTCAATATCGGCTTATCCCGGCGGGTGGATGCTTTACGGGCTCAGCTGGATGAGTATAAGGAAAAAGAAGGTAAGTCGTATGTGGTGGAACGTATCAGCAAACAGATGGAAGACATAGCTTATCAGCAAAAAGATATTTCCGAGAAGCAACGCGAAGAAGCGGTATTCCAGATGGGAGTGGCCGAGCAGATGCGCATACGTGCCGAAGAAGAGCAGAAAAAGGCGGAAGCTTTTTCCCGCAATGCGGTTGAAGCTAGAAATATGGCGGAGAACCAGCGTGAGCTTGCCGTACAACAACAACTTCGTGCCGAATATGCAAGGAATGTGGCTGATACGTTGAGCAATGTGGCATTGGGACGTGCTTTGGCTTTGCTTTCCAATGTGCAATACAGGGCTGGCAATAAAGATGTGGCGGCTTTGCTTGCGTATGCTTCGTGGAAATATACATCCGAGTATAAAGGAAATGTGTATCAGCCTGTTATTTTTAATGCCTTGGGACAGACCAGTGAAAGTTTTGTGTCCAGGAATCTCCATAAGGGAGGTGTCACGAAGATAGTTCAGTCTTCGGACGGTAAAAACAGTTATGTCTCGGTGAGTAACTATGGAGAGGTGAACCGATGGCGTTATGATGAGGGATTTGCTGGGAATGAAGTGTTGTTCAGCAATCCGGAGTATAGTTTCAGAGATGTTTATTGGGATGAAAATAATGTGGTGTATGCCTTGTCATACGATGGGAGGATGCTTGTCATAAACGGGAAATCGGCAGAGACCTTTCTCTTGCCGGAAGATAACGGGTGGATGAGGATTGTTCCTTTCGGCGACGGACAGCTGCTTTTGGCTTCGGCTATGCACCTTTATATATATGATAAGAAGGAGGACCGGATAAAGAAAACCATTTCTCTATCAGAACCTCTTGCCGCTTTGGGATGTAAAGAAAACCAATGGTTGGCATTCGGTAAGGAAAACGGCTTATGGAGGATAGGGCGTGAAGGGGAACTGGTTCCTCAGGAACATTTTATTAAAGAGCAAGTTACGGCTTTTTCCTGGTCGTCTGACTTGAAAATGGGAGCGGTCGGAGTAGAGAATGGAAATATTTATCTGATAGATGAGACGGGGAATGTGGTAAAATCGCTTGTGGGGCATCGTTCCCGTATAACTCAACTTGAATTTAAAGGGCAATACTTGTTCTCTTCCAGTTATGATTGCACCGTAAGCTTGTGGGACATCAGTGCCAGCAAGCAGGAGGCGGTATCGTTGAAGATTTTATCCGGATGGGTGCATTGCATTTGCATGGCGGAAGATAATACGATATGGACAGGAGATGAGAGTGGAGCAGTGTCGCGTATCATGATTTCTCCCGATGAGATGGCTGCTCTTATCCAAAGCAAACTGAAGCGGGATTTTACCGATGATGAATGGTCGTATTATGTAGGGCGTAATGTTCCCCGCATACGGCTTAAATTAGTAAATAAAATTAAAGATTGAAGACGATGAAACGATATCTTCTGTGTCTGGTGTTTTTGCTGCTTGCCGGTATAGGGCAAATAGAGGCAAAGGACGGGATTCCTTTCTTTGTCAATTATTCTCCTGCGGTTTATCATGCGCACAACCGTAATTTTGATATTGTGAGTGATGATAGCGGCCGGGTGTATGTTGCCAATTTCGAAGGGGTATTGTATTACGACCAGACGGAGTGGCATACGATTCATGCTCCGGGGGTATTCCGGATTACGAAATTATTTAAGGATAACCGGGGACGAATCTGGGTAGGCGGATACAATCTGTTCGGATATCTGACCTCAGGCGGGAATGGAGAACTGGAATTGCAGATGGTATTCTCTAAAAACAATAAAGGCTTTTTGGGCGAAGTGACGGATATCGGGGAGAAGGATGGGAAGATTTATGTTACGACTTCGCTGGGTGATGCGGATATTCAGGATGATTCCATGGACGGTTTTATTGTTAATCAGGACAAATCCGATGATATCCGGTATTATAAAGAGGCATTGGTAAACAAGCGGTTGACGCTGGAGAATGGCTCGGTCTTGTTGGCTACGGCTGGAAATGGTTTTGTGATGTTGGATAAAGAGGGGAATGAAGTGTATGCGCTGACAGAGCAAAACGGGTTGTGCAATAACAATGTGAATGGCATTTATGCAGACTCGTCTGGTTATGTGTGGGGAGCTACCGATAATGGTCTTTTTTTAGTAAATATACATACGGCATATACTTATTTCCGCTCTAACGAGGGCTTATCGGGTGAAGTGCAGTCCATTTGCCATACCGCCGACGGGCTTTACGTAGGCACTTTGCAAGGCTTGTTCTACAAGGAAGGTGATGTTTTTGAACCGATTCGGGCAATCCAGCATGCCTGTTGGCAGCTCCAGCAAGATGCGGCAGGGAATGTCTATGCTTCTACGGCTGGCGGCTTGTATGCCGTATATGGCAGGCAGGCACGGCAAATAACGGACAGCCATACGCTTTCTGCCTATGTTTGCGGAGATGGAACGTATTATGCGGGTGAAGTGGACGGTGTTTATCAGGTCCGGCAGGGTGAAAGGAAACAGCTGAACATTATCGAGAAGGCTACCTATTTTTATGTAGATGACGATAAGACGTTGTGGGTAAGGAATATTTATGGCCAGGTGTTCCGTTGCGAAGGAGACTATTCCGGGTATGTTATTCTGGCTCCCGAAAATGCCAAAGGGGAGAAAGACAGTTTTAACAATACGCTTTTCGTCCAGAATGGAATCATATTTGTGTTGAGCCATGTAGGGTTGTTTAAGTGGGATAAGGCAGGGAAAAAGCTGGTAGAAGTGGCGGACCGCTCTTTGTGGTCTTCGGATATCCAATATCCCCAGTTTGTTTATCCCGAGCCGGGCCGGCGTGTCTGGGGAACGAATAATGACGGGAAAAACCTGCATATATACACCAAAAAACAAGGGATGGAGGAGATAAATGCCCTTTTGCGTCCCATACATGATTTGACAATAGGAACCATGGAGACCGACGGGGATGATGTATGGTTGGGAGGAAATTTCGGACTGATTCATTGGGATATGGCGATGAAAGAACCGGATTATGCGAAGAAGTCTCATGTATATCTTCGGCGCATTGTGATTGATAATGATTCGGTGGTATGGGGCGGATTTGATGAGGGAGACCGCCTGGGGGTTACGCTTCCTTTTAAAGAGCTTACATTTAATAGCGGCATCCGTGATATCAAGGTGTATTTCTCTTCGGATTTGTTTTCCGTTCTGGGTGCAACGGAGTACCGTTACCGGTTGGATGCCGGTGAGGAATGGTCGGATTGGAGTACGGAGACTTCGGCACGTTTTGCCAATCCACGTTCGGGACGTTATACATTTCAGGTTATGGCACGCGACCGGTACGGGCGTACAACGGAATCATTGACATTGCCTTTAACCGTGCGTTATCCTGTTTATGTACGTTGGTATAGCATCGTATTGTATATCGTTGCGCTTTCATTGCTCATCCTGTTTTTGATAAGGTGGCGTATGCGCCGGCTTTTGGCGGAGAAGATGCGTTTGGAGCATATCGTGGAAGAACGGACCTCGCAAATACGTAATCAGAAGGACGAGATTGAAGAAAAATCCAAAAAGTTGGAGGTTGCCCTCGATGATTTGAGCAAGGCTCAATACCAGCTTATCCGTCAAGAGAAGATGGCTACGGTGGGTACGTTGACCAAAGGGCTTGTAGACCGTATTCTGAACCCGATGAATTATGTGAACAATTTCTCGCACATGAGCATCGGGCTGGTAAAAGACATCAAGGATAACCTGGACGATGACCAGGAGAATATGACTTCGGACATTTACGAAGATTCCGTTGACGCACTTGATATGCTGAATACGAACCTGAAGAAGATTGAAGAACATGGGTTGAATACGACGCGTATATTGAAAGCAATGGAGGAAATGCTGAAAGACCGGAGTGTGAATCCGACGCTGATCAATCTGGCATCGATTTGCCGTAAGAATATAGAGATGCTTCATGCGTATTACGCCGAAGATATAGCTGAGTGTCATATCCGGATAGAATCACCGGATAAGGAAGCGATGGTTGTAGCGGAAGTGGATGCAGAACAGTTCAGCAAGGTTGTGATGAGTATGCTGGCAAATAGCATGTATGCGCTTCGGAAAAAACGTCAGCAAGGTAAGGCTTTCGAACCCTTGATACGGTTGCGGGTTTTCATTGATGCCGATTCAAGCCAGGCGAAAGTAAGTATTTATGATAATGGTGTTGGCATTGAGTCCTCTATTATAGACAAGGTATTTGATCCGTTCTTTACCACGAAAACTACGGCAGAAGCGGTGGGAGTAGGTATGTATCTTAGCCGGGAAATCATACTCAATCATGGCGGGGACATCACTATACAATCGGTTAAGAATGAATATACCGAATTTGTTATTTCTGTACCTGTCCACCATCCGGAAAATGGGAAAAAGAATGATGCGGATGAGAAAGGGGAAGAGAATAATTAAGAAAACAAAAAGATTAACTCAAAAATCTCAAGATATGGAAACGATAGAACAATTGAAGCGGCAGGTAGAAAGTTTGCAAGACCAGTTAAGGCAGCAGGAAAAAATGGCTACATTGGGTTTGCTTACGGCAGGAATCGTACACGAGATACGTAATCCGTTGAACTTTGTCATCAATTTCAGCAAGCTTTCTGGAGACTTGATAAAAGATTTGGAAGAAGATATCGAAGCCAATACGGCAGATATTGACGGGGATGACGTAGAGGATATCCGGGATATAATGGAAAGCCTGAAAGAGAACCTGCAAAAGATAAAGGAACATGGCGACCGGGCTATCAGCATCATTCAGAATATATTATTGTATTCGCGTGGGAAAGAAGACGAGTTTATTCCGACGGATGTATGCAAGCTGGTAAAGGAATATGTATGGCTTTCGTATCATGCGATGCGGGCAAATCTGAAGAATTTTAATATCTCTATCTTGGAAGATTATGGAAAGGATATTCCGATGATGTCTGTAGTGCCTCAGGATTTAAGCCGTGCCGTACTGAATGTGATGAACAATGCTTGTTATGCTGTGTGGGATAAGGCGCAGAACGGGGATGCCGACTATAAGCCGACGGTCTCGGTCAAGGTGGCACGGCAGGCGGAAGAGTTGGTTATCTCAATCACCGATAATGGGGTAGGGATGAGCCCTGAAGTGAAACAACGGCTGTTCGAGACTTTCTTTACGACCAAGCCTACAGGACAAGGTACGGGGCTGGGAATGTTTATCACCCGTAGTATCATTGAGGAGAAACATCACGGACGCATTGAGTTTGATTCAGAAGAAGGCCGGTTTACTACATTTTCATTAATAATACCGATTAAAGCATGAGAAAATGGATTGTTACTTTCTTTTTGCTGGCGGCATCCATGGCATGGGCGCAAGACGATAGTGAGCTGCGCCAGATTTATATGCAGGCAGAAGAAGAATATACCATAGGACATTTTGATGCTTCCATTCGTTTGTTGAATGAGAATATCACAGGGTTTGACGGGGCATTGAAGACCAGTGCCTACCGCTTGCTTTCGTTGTGCTATTTAGGAAAAGACTATGTACAGGATGCTGAAAAGTATGCTTCTCTCCTTTTGAAAGAAGACCCGTATTATAGCACATCCATCCATGACCCCTTGCGCTTTGCAGATATGATAGAACGTCTGAAACGAGGTGAAGAGACAACTATTACTACAGCATCTCAGCAAGCGGAATCCATAGAAGAAGCTCCGGTACCGGTTACATTGATAACGGAAGAGATGATTAAGGCATCGGGGGCAAGGACATTGGCCGATTTATTGACTTTGTATGTGCCAGGAATGTCGCTTGTTGAAGGTGATGAGATGAATGTAGCCATGCATGGCGTGTATTCATCGTCCCAGGAAAAGATTTTAATCATGCTGGATGGGCACAGGCTAAATAGTCGTACCACTAATTCGGAAGCGCCTGATTATCGTACCAGCCTTGATAAAATCAAACAGATAGAAGTGTTACGAGGTCCAGCCTCTTCTCTGTATGGTAATGTGGCATTAACAGCGGTGGTTAATATCATTACAAAAAAGGGACGTGAGGTTGATGGTGTACAGCTCTCGGCAGGAATAGGTACTAATCATACGTATCGTGCTGACTTCTTAATGGGGAAAAGTGGATTAGGAATTGATTTTCTTGCTTGGGCTTCGGTGTATACATCACAAGGTGAAAAGCGTTATGTAGACGTGGGTGATAAGGATTTTTATGGTAAAATTCTCCGTTCCGGCTATATGTATATAGATGGTTATAATCATCAACCTGCGTATGATATAGGTTTTTCGGCTCAATGGAATGAATTTAAGTTCATGTTTAATACGCAGCATTCGAAAAAAGTTCCTTCTTATAATTCGGTTTTGTTTCAAGGGTTGTATTCGTATGATAAATATCGGAACATGAATGGTTCGAAACCTGGGCATACTCGAAAAGCTACACATATTGATTTGTCTTATGAAAAATCATGGAGGGATAATTGGCATAGTAAACTCAATGTTTATATTGATTTAGAAAATATTTCTAATTATGATGTTGGGGGGGATAGTATATTGCCTGCTGATAGAGAGAGGATTCCTATTCGAGATAATGAAATATTGGATAATATTGATAAAACGAAAATTCGTCAACGAGGAGTTTACCAAGTTCAATCGTTACGTGACTATACTTATGGAGCTATTATGCAGACCAATTATGACTTTCAGAAAAATATATGGAAAGGTTCCTTGCTCGTTGGAATGCAAGTTGAAAGTTATACATTAAAGGATTGTAATATGTCTGTTGGAGATAATTTTGATAGAATATTGGTCACTTATTCAAATCAGAATAGATTCTTGTTATTGGGAAAAGAGTTTAATTTTTCTGCCTTTACTCAGTTGAAGACCAACATTGGAAGATATTTCATTTTTAATGGAGGGTTGCGTTATGATTACAAGCACCGGTATAATGGTAAAAAATTGAATGTGTGTTCACCTCGTCTTTCTCTTATTTACCATATTAATTCCAATGTGAATCTGAAGTTGGGTTATTCTCATTCATTTGTAGATGCACCTTATTTATATCGTGGATCGAATACAACAACGTATCCGGGAGGAAATAATCTTGGACCGGAACAACTGGATGCAATCCAGTTGACTTTCAATCATTCTATTCCTTCACTTCGTTTGAAATATGAGACGAATTTGTACTATAACCGTCTGTCAGATTTGATTTATTTGGATTATTCAATTCCGACATATTACAATTCAGGTGGTATAGACGTTATAGGGATTGAAGAAGTTGTTTCTTATTCAAATGCTCGTTCACTGGCTTATTTGAATATGTCTTATCAATGGTTGTTGGATAATACGAATTATGCTGCTACAGGTTCTTATATTCATCATATCCCTAAATTTAGACTTGGAGGGATGTATCGTTATCAGTTTCTGAAGGATGCTAAATATGGGAATGCTTATGCTAGGATTAATGCAACGGTCTATTCGAAACAAATATCTCCGATACAATCTGCCTATATTGGAGAAAATGTGATAAATGACCTTGAACATGAGTTAAGTCCGTATGCTATTTTTAATGCGGGTGCTGATTATTTATATAAAAAGGTCTCATTATCAGCTAATGTCTATAATTTGTTTAATTTGAAATATTATCAAGGAGGGGCTCGGAAAGCTATTCCTTCTCCCCAGCAGTCAATAAGTTTCTTATTGAAAGTTTCTTATAAATTTTGATGTTAAAAAATAAAGGAATCATAATGAATAGAATACAGCTAAATGCTATTCAACAAAGATTTTGGATGGATAATCTATTGAAATATCCGACAATTGAATATAATGGAACAAATTGTACTTTTCAAGTAAAGGGAGAGTTGGATATATCAATATTGAAAGAGGCGTATAAGTTTATAATGTTGGAATATCCTCCTTTTCATTCTACAGTACAAGTGATGGATGGCATACCTTATTTTGTATGGAGTGATGATTTGGATTATTTACCCTTTCAGCTGGTAGAAGAGAAAGAGGGCATTTCTGAAGAAAGGATAAATGAGTTGTTGGAAGCATTGGTATATCAGCCTTTTGATTTAGAAAAAGAATATCCTTGCAGGTTTTATCTCATTCGGGGACAAAATTGTTATTATCTGCTGCATTCGATTCATCATATAGCAATAGATGGCATAAGTATTCAGACATTCTTTAGGCGCTTGTCGTTGATTTATAATGATTTGTTGAATAAAACATATACATCTGTTGAACAGTTGCCTATGTTGAATCAATTTAATTGGGATCTGGGGCAGTCTTTGTCTCGGCAAAAGGAACAAGATCGTATATATTGGAAAGATTATATTCAGAATATACCGTTGGGATTACCTGTTCCCCGACAAGCTGTTAAAACAAATACGCTTAAAGAAAATGACTTTTGTTATGATTTTACTTTGGGAAGTACTCTCTATGAAAATCTGCATAAATTTTGCGTAGAACAGAAAACAAGTCCTTTCCGGGTATATTCTACTGTGTGGGCTCTGGCATTGTCGCGGCTTTTGCATGAAAAAGAATTATTGATAGATCACACAGTTAATTTGCGGGGTAAGGAATATCACGATTTATTTGGGGTATTTGTAAATGACTTGCCTATAAGATATAATTTTTGTAATGGCGAAACATCATTTATAGAGCAAATAGTTTTTGCGAATGAAAATCGCCATAAAGAACGTGAACATTTGTATGCATTTTACGATGATATATTATCTTTCAGAAGTGGAGAAAATTTAGACAAGAGGGATATGATTAATGCCAGCATTAATTATCCTTTAGATTTTGGTGAGTTAAAATTAGATTTGAATAATTGTATCACAAAAAACTACAGGCATGTAAATGTTATTCCTCCTTTGGATTTGGTTTTGGCTATATCCAGTGATGCATTGCAATGTAACATTCGTTTTAAACCTTCCATTCCCCGGACTTTCGTCCAGTCATTGGCAGAGACTTTCCGGGAAATATTGAGTCAAGTCCTCGCTCATCCGGATATAAAGTTAAAAGACATTCGTTTGCTTCCGGTAGATAAAGAACAAGCGTTATTGGAAAGGGAAAATAATGCTTTGCACAACAAGGTAATTGCTCCTCAAACTTTTATTGGGCAATTCCGAAAATCTGTATCTTGCTATCCCGGCCATATAGCTGTTGAATATGGGGATTTGTCTTTTACGTATGCAGAACTGGATAAACAGAGTACCCTTGTGGCTAAAGCTTTACAAAGAATGAGGTTGCATAATCAGTATATCGGTTTATCAATTCCTAAAAACCCCTTGATGATTGTTGGAATTTTGGGAATATTGAAATCTGGCAATGTCTATGTACCTGTTGATTATGAATATCCTGTTGATAGGATTGTTTTTATGCTGGATGATTGTAAGATTTCGGCTCTATTGGTGACAAAAGAAACGCCGATATTCAGTCATAAAGTTCCGTTGTTGTCCGTAGAAGATTTAGTGCAGGAGGATGAGCATGATACAGTTCTGCCACAGGTCTCTCCTTCAGACACTGCGTACGTGATTTATACATCCGGAACGACAGGGAAGCCTAAAGGAATTCCGATAAAGCATGTTATGTTGGCACAAACAGTGGTAACGGCTATGGATGTATTGCAATTGCATGAGCATTCTCGTGAATTGCAATTTGCAAATATTTGTTTTGATGCTTCCGTGATGGAAATATTTCCGGCACTGGCTGCGGGGGCTACGTTGGTATTAAGTCCGGAACAAGAAAGAAAAGACCCGGTTGCATTTGTTGAATTTTTGGAAAAATGTCAGATAACTTCCATGTTTATACCACCTGCTTTTTTGGCTACAATTCCGCATCGTCACTTACCTAAGCTTCATACAATTTTTGTAGGAGGAGATTCTTGTAGTCAGGAAGTCATAAATTACTGGAGTGAAAACCGCCTTTTTGTAAATGTATATGGTCCGACTGAAAATTGTGTAGATGCGACTCATGCGATTCTGACGCCTGAATCTCAATTTAATGATATAGGTCTCAGTGTTCCGGGAAGCACTTGTTATGTATTGGACGAATATATGCAGTTGATGCCCGATTATACAATGGGTGAGCTTTATATAGGCGGCTTGAAGTTGACTGATGGATATTTGAACCGTCCCGAATTAAATGTCGGGAAGTTTCTGGCTAATCCGTTTGCCTCTAAAGAAAAGAAAAAGGATGACAGTAATCTGCGTTTGTATAAAAGTGGCGACTTGGTTATGCGGCGTGCAGACGGGCATCTTATTTTTATTGGACGTTCCGATTATCAGATAAAGTTAAATGGCTACCGTATCGAGTTAGGGGATATCGAATCCCAAATAATGCAGTTCGGGGACGTGATAAAGAATGCGGTGGTTCTTGTGCATGAGCAAGAAGGAAGGAAGAGCCTTGTCGCTTATGTATTGGTGGTATCTGTCAAGGAGTTCTCTACTGGTGCTTTAAAATCATATCTGATGCAGCATTTGCCTGCTTACATGGTACCTGCTGCGATTGTGCCGATGGAGAATTTTCCTTATAATACAAGTGGAAAGGTTGAGCGGAAGTTATTGCCAGCTCCTTTTTTACATCAGGAAAACCGGAAAGTTGAGTTGCCTGAAACGGATACAGAAAAGAGGCTGGCCGTAGTGTGGAGCGGTTTGTTATCGGAACAGATTATCGGACGTGAAGATAGTTTTATTGCTTTGGGGGGCGACTCTATGGCCGTTATTCAGTTATCTTTCCATATACAGGAGCAATTCGGATGCCGGATAACCGCATCAGAAATTTATCAGCATATTCTTTTGAAGGAGTTGGCTGTTTTTATAGAACAACGGCTGGAGGTAAGTTCTGAAAAAAATAAGACGAATGTAATTCCTGTACAGGAAAAGGTCGCTTTATCCCCTTCACAATTCAGTCTATGGATGGAATGTACAAAAACGAATGAGCTGAAAGATGCCTATAACTTACCGTGTTTGTTTGAGTGTCCTTCTACGTTGGAACCGTTAGTTTTTGAACAGGCATTTAATGATTTGATTGAGGCTCAAGACGGTTTCCGAATGTATTTCCCTATTGATCAAAAAGGGCAGCCTTTTATTCAAGTAGCTCAATATACTCCCGTTCATGTAGAAGTCTATGATATCCTTGAGGCTGAACTTTCTGAATGCTTGACTGCTGATATGAAGATTTCATTCGATTTGACTCAGCCCTTTTTGTTTCATTGCAAATTATATAGGGTCGACGGGAAGAAATATGTTTGTTCTTTAGTCATGCATCATCTGATATCAGACGGTTGGTCGGCTCATTTGATTCAGTCTGTTCTGGTGGATTGGGTGTCTGGCCGGAAAGAGCGGTTAGAAAAAATGTCAGGCAGTTACGTAGAATATTCTTTAAAGGCCAATCAATTTATCCATACTGGAAAATACGCAGACCGTGTCAGGTTTTGGGAAAAATACATGGTTGGTATAACAGAATTGAAATTGCCTCAACATGAACAGGGCAGCGGATTGGCAGGTAGGCTTTATACGTGTGGGATACCTGAGGAACTGTCTGAAAAGATTTATTCTTTTTGTCGTACGAACGGTTATACACAATTCATCTTTTATTATGCCGTTTATATGATGGTATTGTCACGTGTATATAAGCAGACTAATTTTGCAGTTGGTTTTCCCTATTTGGGACGTGAGCAGAATGATGAGAAATGGATTATCGGTTATTTTGTTCAGGTGCTGCTTCTTTGCTATAAAAAAGAATACGGGCAATCTACATTTCTTGACTATTTGACTGCACTTAAAAACAGTTTGATAGCGGTTGAGGAACAGGCTATATCTTATGATAAAATTGTGGAAATAGCCCGTGCTTGTGCTGCAGAGCCAAACCTGGAATTAATCAAAGTCATGTTTACTTTCGAAGAAAAAGCCTTGTATCATGATTACTTGCTGCAGGATAAAGCGGTTTTTGATATGGTGTTTAGCATCTTGTCTGATAAAGACGACCGTATTTATTGCCGTATCGGTTATAGAAACTCTAATTTCACGGAAGAAGAGATAGAACTTTTTGCAGCTATCTATCAGACTGTTTTAAGAGCCGTTGTTGAGAATCCGGATAAATCTTTATTGGATTATCCGTTAGCCTCTCCAGCATATAGCCAAGCAATTATTCAACAGAATGCACTTGCAGGGAAGTTATCTCACTCAAAAACGTTTTTGGAACAATTGGCCTGGAATGTTCAAAATTATTCGCAGCAAATAGCCTTGATAGATGAAAAAGGAAGCATGACTTATAAAGAAATGGATGAACTGTCGGATGCGGTTGCTGTTTCTATCAGAAAGGCTGGTGTCGGTTCTTCTGCCATAGCCTTGCTTATGAGTGCTTCGAATGAATGCATCGTGACGATGCTGGGCATTCTTAAAGCGGGCTGTTGTTTCGTACCTTTAGATGTGGAATTACCCGAAGAGCGGAGAAAGTTTATTTTGCAAGATGCCGGTTGTGTCATGTTGTTTGACAGAACGAATTATCCGTTTGGGGAGGTGATTGATGAAAATATCGTGTCACACAAAAAAGATGCTTTACCGGGAGTCGCTTATATTATTTATACATCCGGAACGACAGGAATGCCTAAAGGGGTTCCTATCTCTTGTCAGGCATTGGATATCTTGAGCGAAGTTGGAACAAGGGTATACGGCTTGTCAAAAAAATCACGAGGTCTGCTGTTTGCCAGTATCAGCTTCGATGCTTCGGTTTTAGAGATATTTCCTGTCCTGTTTGCAGGAGCAGCTTTGGTTATTGCTTCTGCCGGCCAGCGGAAAGATCCGGTACTTTTGGCAAACTTGATGGAAGAACAGGCTTTGAGTTTTGTCATTATTCCTCCTGCTATGCTGCCCTTGTTGCCCAAAAGAAAATTCCCTTCTTTGGAAACGATTGTGGTAGGGGGAGAAACTACGGCATTGTCTGCTCTTGAATATTGGCATAAAGACTATAGGTTGATTAATGCATATGGCCCTACAGAGAACACGGTAGATACGACCTTGTGTGTGGTTGATGACGATTTTGAACCGAACGATATAGGCATTCCGTTGCCGGGAGTTTCTTGTTATGTATTGGATGAATACTATCATATCGTGCCAGACAATGTGATTGGAGAATTGTATATTGGAGGGATGAAGTTGACTTCTGGCTACTTGAACCGTTCGGAGTTGAATAAGGAAAAGTTTATTGAGAACCCTTATGCCGTACCGGAAGACAAGGCTTTGGGAATAAATACATTTTTATATAAAAGCGGTGATTTGGTGAAGCGTCGCTCGGACGGACATTTTATTTTTATGGGACGAGCCGATAATCAAGTGAAATTGCGCGGCTTTCGCATTGAATTGTCTGATATAGAAACACAACTTCAGCAATGCGGAAATGTGCAGAATGCTTTGGTGGAAGTCTGGAAGAAAGATAATCGGGAAGAATTAGTGGCGTTTGTACAACCTTGTGCATCATCTTTATTGGATATCTCTGATTTGCAGACGGCTTTGCGTGGCAAGTTGCCCGCCTATATGATTCCTTCCAAATGGGCGGTGGTGGATGAGTTCCCACTTACGATAAATGGCAAGATAGACCGTAAACGGTTGCCCGAACCCGATGTCGTGGTGAAGCGTGAAGTTGTCGGGGCGGATACGGAAGATGAGAAGGCACTGCTGGCGATAGCTGAAGAAGTGATTGGCACGGAAGGCATTGGGGTAGAAACCGATTTGTTGGACGAAGCGGGAATGACTTCCATGCAGGTAATGGAATTTGTGGGCAAGGTGATAACCGGGACCAGCTTGCGTATCACCGTTTCTTCGGTGTATAAGTGCCGTACGATACGCCGGTTGCTGCATGATGTGGAAAGCGGTGGTTATTTCTGGTTTGCTGAATACGATGTCCGGAAGCCTGTACTTGTGTTCATTACCGGATTCCCGGCAGTATCGCCTTTTTATGATGGCTTGCTCCGTTTTTTTGCTGAGGATTTTTCAGTCTTTGTATTCGATTCTTATTACGACTTTTTTATTGGCAAAGAATCGGTCTCATTGGATGTGCTTTTGCAATTTTATGCAAAAATCCTTTTGGAGGTATTGGAAGGTAAGCCGATAGCCATGCTGACAGGTTATTGTACCGGTGCGGAATTAGCTATTGCCTTAGCTGACTACATGCAGCGGGAACATCCGGAGAAAGCTTTGTATCCTGTCTTGAATATGGAGGCGGTATATCAACGCGTTGAAACGGATGAGATACCGGAAGAAATAATCGAAGAAATATTGAGAGAGCGGATCCGTATAACGAATGAGTTGTACAAAAATTTCCCCGCATTAGATTATAAAGGGCCGATTGTGCATGTCATGGCGGCGAATGCCTCTAAGATGATTTACTTGGAAAGAGGTGAGGAAAACGATGAACGTCTTTTGGAGCAGATGCGCCAAATGCTTGGGATGAATCATCAGGCATGGAAAGAGCATTATCCCAACGCTCCTTATTATGAGTTGGATTGCGATCATTGGACGTTCTTTGAAGAAAAGAATCTAAGTGCACTCCGTAAAATTATTCGAAAGCATTGGAATATATAAATGATAATATATTATGATACAGAACGAAACAATAACCAATATCCTGACACGAGTTACGGTCAGGAGGTTTACAGACGAGCCGGTAAGCGATGAGGCGTTGCACATCTTGCTACAGGCAGCCATGGCCGCACCCAGTTCGATGAATTTTCAGCCTTGGCATTTCATCGTGGTGCGTGATGAGGCAGTCATGCAAAAACTCAAGGATTGTTTGCCTTATGCAAAGATGATAAATAAGGGATGTACGGGGATTGTGGTTTGTGGCGATGTGTCTCTTTACGAATCCATCAATAAGATAGATAAGGAAGACAACACACTTTATTGGGTGCAAGATTGTTCGGCTGCATCCGAGAATCTGTTGCTGGCAGCCCATTCTATCGGGCTGGGAGCTGTATGGACGGGAATTTATCCACTGGAAAGCCGTGTGGATAAATTGCGTGATTTGCTGTCTGTGCCTGTCCATATTGTACCTTTGAACTTGATATTGGTGGGGCATCCGGTCAACATTCCTCAACCGAAGAATAAATGGAACAAAACAAAAATACATTACGATAAATTCTGAACACTTGTATGTTGAACGAAATCTTATTCCATCATGTCGGTTATGTGGTAGCCGATATCCGTCTTTCTGCTGCTCAGTTTGCCCAATTGGGGTATGTAGCTGGAGAGATACTTTACGATGAAGGCTTGCAGGTTGAACTTTGTTACCTGACTAAGGAGGGGGCACCTCTTGTTGAGCTTGTACATCAGTTGCAGTCTGGTTCGCTTGAAGCCAGTCTGCTTCATGCCAATGGTGTTATGCCGTATCATCTGGCTTACGAAGCTTTGGGCTTTGATAAAGCTTGTGAGGAGTTGCTTGCCCAAGGCTATGAACGGTTGTTTGCCCCGGTACAGGTAGGGGCATTGCAGGGCATTCGGATTTGTTATTTTCATCATCCGGATGCTGGTTATATAGAACTGATAGAGAAACGTTGAACGGTATAATGGCAATGTGGCAATTTGTTAATGTGGCAATTTGCTAATTTGCTAATGTGTTAATGTGCTCTCATATTATTCATTAGCACATTAACGCTGCATTTTCATACGGTTTTGTGCGTCAGGCTCAGGAAGCGGTTTGTTACGTTGTTGAGCCGGGTGTGTTGACAATCAGTAACGCTGTTATGTGGGAATATAGTTTTTGGCATGTCACAGTACTTGGCAAAGCTTTTTCATCTATATGCATCGGTGCGCGCAATTACATGCGGTGACGGACGCAGATAGTTGATAGTCCGTCAGATGATAGCAGACAGTTGATAATCAATGTGCGTAAATTAATCATGCCAATCAGGAGTTAAAGGGGAGTTAGAAGAAGTTATTGTCCGCTGGGCTTTGGGTATCGGTTTCAGAAGCAGGACTATTGACCTTTACCTCCTGAACGAAGTGGTAACTCCTGTGAAACATAACAGCTTTTAATTCCTGATTGGCATGCATTACATTTTTATTTCATGTGTTAAATTGAAAGTCCGGTGTTGAAAATTTGGTGGCAGATGTAGTTGTGAGCCTTCTGGGGCTTTTCCACTTGGACTGGAGGAAATGTTTTTGTGTTAATTTGATAGTCCCTCCTTTTGTTAACTGCTAAATCCTTTAACATAATGTGGTTAAAGTCGTGATGAAAAAGGCTTCAAATGCTTTAGGGAACCGAAATATTTGTTATATTTGTTTCATAATCTTTTAATAATGCAAAACTAAAAAGAGACGTATGAAAGATCAGTTGAAACATTTTTTACTGTTTGCTGTGCTTACCATTTGTTGTACAGCTACGGCGGTGGCACAGGCTACCGTGAAAGGTATGGTGGTGGATGCAGGTACAAACGAGCCTCTTATCGGGGCTACGGTTGCTGTGCAGGGGACTACGCAGGGGGCTATCACCGATGTGAACGGAGGTTTCACATTGAAGCTTGCTAAAAAGGGAGTTACCATCGTATTTACATACTTGGGCTATAAAGAGAAGACCGTAACAATCGGGAAGGATGGAGAGGTAGACTTGGGTACCATCCTGATGGAATCGGATGCACAGATGCTCCAGGACGTGGTGATTACTTCGTCGGTGGCTATCGCCCGCAAGACGCCGGTAGCTGTGTCCAGTGTAAGCATGGACTTTATTGAGGAAAAGCTCGGTACGCAGGAGTTTCCCGAAATCCTGAAGTCGACTCCGGGTGTGCATGCCAACAAGGAAGGCGGAGGTTATGGTGACTCTGAAATCTATATGCGTGGGTTCGGCAACGAGAATATCGCCGTGATGGTGAACGGTGTGCCGATGAACGATATGGAGTGGGGAGGCATCTATTGGTCGAACTGGGCAGGACTGACCGATGTGACACGCACCATGCAGACCCAGCGCGGTTTGGGTGCTTCGAAGGTATCGGCTCCTTCGGTAGGTGGTACCATTAACATTGTGACCCGTGGACTGGATAGCGAAAAAGGCGGAACCCTTGCTTATTCGATGGGGAACGACGGCATGAACAAGATTTTGTTCAGCGTTTCTACCGGTGTGTCGAAAAGCGGCTGGGCAATGAC
Source organism: Bacteroides sp. An19 (assembly GCF_002160215.1). Classification (NCBI taxonomy): domain Bacteria; kingdom Pseudomonadati; phylum Bacteroidota; class Bacteroidia; order Bacteroidales; family Bacteroidaceae; genus Bacteroides; species Bacteroides sp. An19. The sequence continues at coordinate 34,329 of NZ_NFKD01000029.1, forward strand.
GTTGCTCGGTGCCCGTACGTGGGGTAACGGTTATGTGCAAGGCACTGACTTCGAAGGATACAATTATTTCCTGAATATCTCGAAACGCCTGAATGATGCGCACCAGTTGTCGTTGACGGCTTTCGGTGCTCCGCAAAAGCACTACCAGCGTGACGGTGCCCTGACCATTGCCGGCTGGCAACGTATGGAGAAGGTGTATGGCGTGAAGAATTACAAATACAACTCTACGTACGGATTCGATAACAACGGCGAGCGTCAGAGCGCGGAATACAACGTATACCACAAGCCGCAAATCAGCTTGAACCACCAGTGGCAGATTGATGAGAAATCATCGCTGAGTACGGTGGCATACGTATCAATCGGACGCGGTTATGGAAATTCCGGACAAGGAAATGAAGACTATGGATATTCGTACCGCGACTGGAACGGTGCTTATTACGGTGAATTGCAGACCAAATTCCGGAAAGCTGACGGTACGTTCGATTATGGAGCCATCGAAGACATCAATGCCGCAAGCGAGTATGGTTCGATGTTGGTCATGAGCCAGTCGAAGAACTATCACAACTGGTACGGCTTGCTTTCTACGTATACGACCAAGTTCGGCAAATACTTTGATTTCTACGGAGGTATTGATTTCCGTTATTATAAAGGTACGCATACGAACGAGATTTCGGACTTGTTCGGCGGCCAGTATTTCATGGACTCTACCCGTGGCGATGTGCAGGTGGAAAACAATATCAATAAAGCCAATCCGGCATGGAGATACCAGAAACTGGGTGTAGGCGATGTGGTGTACCGTGACTATGACGGACACGTATTGCAAGAGGGAGCTTTCTTCCAGACCGAGTTCAACAAGGATAAGCTCTCGGCTTTCGTGGCAGGTTCGTTATCGAATACCACGTATTGGCGTTACGACCGTTTCTATTACGACGAGGCTCATGCCAAATCCGATAAAATCAGCTTCTTGGGCTTTACGGCAAAGGGTGGTGCCAACTACAACATCACCGACAATCACAATGTATTCTTTAACTTAGGATATATCAGCCGTGCGCCGAAGTTCTCTTACGGTGCTTTCATGCAAGCTACTACGAGCCATGCCATCAACAAGGATGCCAAGAACGAGAAGGTATTGTCGTTCGAGTTGGGATACGGTTTCCGCAACGAGTGGCTGAGCGCGAACGTGAATGCTTATTATACCAAATGGCTGGACAAGACCATGACCAAGAGCGGTACGATGGATAACCAGATGGAATATTTCATGAACATGACCGGTGTGAACGCCTTGCACAAAGGTATCGAGCTGGATGTGAAAATCACTCCGTTGAACTGGCTGGAGCTGACGGGTATGTTCTCGTTGGGTGACTGGAAATGGGATAGCAACGCTACGGGATATGCTTACGATGCTTACGGTCAGGCATTGACGGCTGAAGGAACCGTTACCACAGTAGGTGCTGCCGACCATGCCAATGCCAAGATTAACCTGAAAGGTGTGCGTGTAGGAGGTTCGGCACAGACCACGGCGGCTATCGGCGCTACCTTCAAGATTGGCAAGTCCATCCGTGTAGGTGCTGACTGGACGTATTACGGACGCAACTATGCGTACTATTCATTGTCGGGAAGCAACCTGTCGTTGGGCAGGGAGGTATCTGTGCTCGACCCGTGGAAGATTCCGGCAGCCAGCCAGTTTGACCTGAATGCTTCTTACCGCTTCAAGATCGGCAAGCTGAATGCTATCCTTTCCGGAAACGTGAACAACTTGTTGGATTACCAGTATATCTCGAAGGCATACAATCCGAATACGCTTTCTTCTTCAACCCTGCAGGAAGCTACAGCCGACAACATTTATTGCTACTATGCGTTCGGCCGTACGTATAGCTTGAGACTGAAAGTAAATTTCTAATCCTAAACAAAAGAAATGCAGTATATGAAAAAGATAATATTGATGTCGACCGTATTGCTGGCGGGCTTGTCGGCATGCGAAGATTATAACGACCAGTTTAATATTGATTCTTCCCTGACCGATGTGAAGACGGGCGTTACCATCCAGCTGGCTTCTTCCGATTACGGAACCATAGCGGGAATGGAAGCGAACAAGGAACTTGCCTTGTCGAAAGACCCGGAAGGGCAGACCTATGTGGCGGCTTTAGAAGCCATCGGCGAGAACAAGTATTTTGCCGATGCCACGGAAGCCGAATGGTATTTGCCTGCTTTTATCGATTATAAATATCCGAATGCCGATACCGGTTCGCGCATCTCGGTACAATATAATATGTACAGAGGGCAGTCGGGCTATCTGGCCGATTTCAAGAAGATTTCGGATTACACACTGACCAATAACGATTACCGTAGCGTATGGAACGGGACTTCTACCGCTACTTACTTGTCTCCGTCTACACTGAGACAGATTCCTTCGGTACTGGAATCCAGAATGGAAGACCCGCAAGAAGGAGATATGGTAGCCGTGAACTATGCTTACTCGGAGTTCGAGCCCGGTGCGGGAGGCGGTGTCATTCCGGTAGTGTATCAGCAGGTTAATACCTTCGACGGAGAAGCCGGAAATTACGTCATTGCGGCTAAAGCCAACGATGGCAGTTATTATCCGTTCGGCAAGCTGGACGACCCGAGTAAACCTTATGGATATATCTATCCCGATGCGATTACCGTGACCGATGGCATTATTTCTTCGGATAACGGTTCAGAGCAGGTTGTTACGATCGAAGAAGGTTCGGAAGGCTATACGTTGTTGAATAGCTACATGCAGTACATCTACATGGACGAGACACACGATAATTTTAACTTTACGACTTCTTTACCAACGGAAGGCGGAGAATGGTCGTTTGAGTCGAACGGAGACGGCACGTTTAAGCTGAAGAATATCGAAAGGGACAAGACCGTAAAACTGACTCTTTATAACGATTCGTATAGCTACGGAAGCTATGCAGCTTCGCGCTACACGTATGTGGAGGATGCGATGAAGGAAGAAAGCAAATTGTTTGCTGTTAAAAACATTACTGTTCCTGAAGATCTGTCTGCTGTATGGTCTCATGATGCCTCATACGGTTATTATAAAGCGACAGGATATGATGATGCAAATAAGAAAAACTTGGCAGCCGAAAGCTGGTTTGTGTCTTCCGAAATCGACTTGTCGGAAGCGCAGAATCCAGTACTGAACTTTGATTTTGCTTTCAATTTCTTGAATGGGAACAATGCGGCTGATTTTATGCAACTGAAAGTCTCTACTGATTATACCGGTGATGTACAGGCAACTACGTGGACAGATTTAGCTTATGATGGTTCTCGATTTAACCGTTGGGATTTCATCGCTCAAAGCGTAGACCTGGCGCAGTTTGCAGGGAAAAAGATTACCTTGGCATTCGCTTACAAGAGCACTGACCAGTGTGCGCCTACCGCCGAAATCAAGAATCTGGCGATTGTAAACGGACAATACTGGGATGTATGCCTTTTCAAGGAAGTGCCCGAATCGGAAGTAGCAGCCCAGATGTTGAAGATGAGCCGTGCATCGGGCGCATACGCCAATACCGCTGCCCTCTATGTATATCGTGAAGGTGCATGGTGCGAATATACGAATGAAGACGCGAATGTTGTGGTTGCCGACCCGGCTATGTATGCCGAATTGGGTGCCGACTATGTATCGCGGCCTGCCAATGTATTCCCCATCTATCTGGTTCAGAAGTTCCCGTTTGCCGCGAAAGGTGATAAGGCTGCCGTGGTTTACCGTGCAGATGCCGACGGAACAATGGCTGTAACGGAATATACGTACGATGCCGGCTGGAGTGCATCGCAGATTTATTCTTCCCGTACCACTACTTTCGAAAAAACCGGCGAAGGATATGTGGCTATGGCAGGCACTTACCTGAATGAAAGCTTGTTGGGTGATGAAGGTGGTTTTACCATCCAGGACATTTCGATGCAAGGCGTCAACTATGTATGGTCGAACACGGAACAATATGGCTGGAAAGCATCTGCTTACTATAACAATACGAATTATCCGGCAGAAAGCTGGCTGGTATCTCCGGTGATAGATTTGTCGGAAGCCATGGCTCCGCAGGTGGCATTTGAGGAAGCGCACCGTTATCTGAATGGTGAAGCATTGACCGACCATTTCAAGATTAAGATTTCTACCGATTATGTAGACAATGTAGAGTCTTGCACATGGGAAGACTTGATATTCGATGAATCGCAATGGTCTGACGGGCAGACGTGGGATTTCTATCCGGTAGGTCCGTACGATTTGAGTACATACACAGGACAAACCATCCGGATTGCCTTTGTTTACATCAGCAATTCTACGGCTGCTCCTACGTGGGAATTCAAGAATATCGTGGTGAATGAGGCTGAATAAGTTATAAAATGAAATGATTACATAAAGAAACGCAGATATTCGCGGATTCGTGCAGACTGGAATTATAATCTGCGTGAATCTGCGGATATCTGCGTTTTAATTATTAACCGGTTACTGAATATATGAAATCTGTTTTAAGAATATACATGCTGCTTTTCGGCTTCATAGTAGTCGGGTGTAGCGATAATGATACGATAACCATTGAGAATGAGACCACGCAAGAAGGAGCGGTCACATTGGTATTGAAAGGGTACGAAAGTGCTTCTGAGGGGTTCTCTGTATGCCAGCCCGAAGGATTCACCTATCCGTTTTACATTCAAGGCAAGACTTTTCATGGGGATGTCTACTGGTTTTCAAAAAGCGATGCCGGACGTCTGGACGCCATGCCGGAAGTACCTGTACAAGAAGCCGGTTGGCAACAATCGGTTGACATCGAGGAAGATGCCGCTTATTGGGCTTGGTGTATGGGTGCCGACCGTTACCGCTATCTGAAGTTCCGGGTAATAGACATCGAAGGAAACAATGTAACGATTGAATATGTGGAAGAAGATGCTCCGGCTGGAAACTGGAATGCGAATGCCGGTAATGATTACGTGACGGAATACGAAATGCCTTGCCTGAACGATTCGAATGTGTATGTGGCACATGACATTGAGGTAAACGGTAATCGGGTATTGAATTATGCACTGGAGTGGAATGCGGCTAAGCGGCACGCCAATTGGGTGGCTTTCAGTTTCGATAAAACGACTTCGGCTGATGAAGTATCACGTACCGATGCGTGGGCGGTAGACGAAGAGTTGCCGGAAGAGATGCGTACGGAAGAAGCAGACCATAAGAGTGACGGTTTCGATAAAGGCCATTTATGCGCTTCGGAAGACCGGGTGTATACGAAAGAAGCCAACGAGCAGACCTTTTATTATAGCAACATGTCGCCACAATTGAATGACTTTAACGGAGGTTTTTGGCGTGGATTGGAAGAACAAGTGCAGACGTGGGGACGTTCTACAGCATCAGGAACCTACGATAAAGTATATGTGGCAAAAGGAGGAACCCTCAATGAATTATTGGTGAACTTTAACGGTACACACGTTTCGGGAGGAACTCCTACGACCGATGAAAATGGTTTTACCATACACGGATTGGCATGTCCTGCGTCCTATTTTATGGCTGTATTGACTGAAAAGGGAAATGATTTTCATGCCATTGCGTTTTTGATACCTCATCAAGAAGGATTGATTCGTAATCCTAAAGCGGAAGATTTGCAAAAATATGTGATTCCGGTGGATGAGCTGGAACGGAAGACAGGCATTGATTTCTTCTGCAATCTGGATGATGCGGTAGAGAATCAGGTAGAAGCAGAAGCGGTGATAAGTGACTGGAGTTGGTGATAAAATTGAAGGAATATGTATAAAAGAATCGGATTGACACTCTTTCTGTTCCTGCTGGTCGTAGCAGGTAATGCACAGAATAAGAAAGGGAAACTCTACGGAGTGGCGTTTTATAACTTGGAAAACCTGTTTGATACCGTTCACGATGAAGGGAAGAACGATTATGAATATTTGCCGGACGGACGGAATAAATGGGATGATAAGAAATATCAGTCGAAATTGGAGCACATGTCGACTGTATTGAGCCTGTTGGCTACGGATAAAGTGTCTGACGGAGCTGCGGTTATCGGTATGGCGGAAGTGGAAAACCGCCGTGTATTGGAAGACTTGCTGAAGCAACCGGCTTTGGCAGGGCGGGGATATCAGATTATCCATTACGAAGGTCCGGACGAACGGGGCATCGATTGTGCCATGTTTTATAATCCGGAACTTTATCAGGTGAAATCTACAAGGTTGGTGCCTTATCAGCTTGCGGAACCGTCCGACAGGCCTACACGTGGCTTCTTGATAGCGGACGGAGAATTGGCAGGCGAACGGGTAGCTTTTATTGTCAATCATTGGCCTTCGCGTGGAGCCAAGTCTCCGGCTCGTGAGCGTGCCGGTGTGCAGGTGCGTGCCTTGAAAGACTCTTTGCAACGTCTGGACTCGAAAATCAAGATTGTCATTATGGGTGATATGAACGACGACCCGATGGACAAGAGCATGGCAGAATCGCTCGGAGCCAAACGTAATGCCAAGGATGTGAAAAAGAAAGAACTGTATAATCCGTGGTGGAATACGCTGGAAGGGGGTGACGGGACATTGAAGTACCGGGGGAAATGGAACCTTTTCGACCAGATAGTCTTTACCGGCAATTTCCTGAACCGCCGGCACCGGAAGCTGACGTACGAGAGCCATCAGATATTCAAACGCGACTATCTGTTCCAGACCGAAGGAAAATATGCCGGTTATCCCAACCGTACGCAAGCGGGCGGGCGTTGGCTGAACGGCTATAGCGACCATTTGCCCACCGTGGTTTATTTCATCAAGCGGTAATAAGTAAGAAGCTGTTTTGAATTTATCGTGCGATGATTTGGGATGAGTTTTTGAGGCATTTTCGCTTCTGTGATGAGGAAGATAGCGGGCTATCTGACGAAGAACAGGAGCGAAAAGAACCAAAAAATCGCCCAAAGCACACACGAAAACGGATACATCAAGCCAAGAAAAACTTTTTGGAGAAATTCAAAACAGCTTCTAAGTGTAGTAAACAAAATTGGTTAGCGAAACTGTTATTATCTTCTTGCTTCAACGCAGATAGCTTCGTTTGGTAAGATTAATAATCTTGCAGCCTGAAGATTATTAATCTTACAGCGGATGAGCCTATCTGCGTTTACCGTTGCACCTATATCCGTGGTTCAACTGAAACATAATAACTCTTTCGGCGTGGATAAGTTGGTGCATCCGGGCGTATGCGATACGCCCCTACATTGGCTGTTTGCGGACATCCATTAAAAAAATAAAGAATGGCAAGAAGTATTGCCATTCTTTATTTTGCGACAGCCTCGCTTTTATTACGTCAAAAAGCGAATTTATGCTTCAGCCGGAGCTTCGGTAGCAGGTGCTTCTTCAGCCGGAGTTTCTTCTGCGGTAGCAGCTTCAGCTTCTGCCTTAGCGGCAGCTTCAGCAGCTTTCTTTTCAGCTACTTTCTTAGCAATTTCTTCATTGATTTTCTTTTCTGCTTCCAGACGTTCTTTAACGGCTGCTTGTTTGGTTTCTTCTGCTTTAGCCTTTATTGCGGCCAAATTAGCTTGTTTGTTTTCTTTCCAAGCGCTGAAGCGAGCCTGTGCTGTAGCTTCATCGAATGCGCCTTTTGCAACACCACCCTGCAAGTGTTTCATCATATAAACACCTTCGCGAGACAAGATGTTACGTACAGTATCTGTAGGTTGTGCACCTACTTTTACCCAATACAATGCACGGTCGAAATTCAAATCTACTGTGGCAGGATTGGTATTGGGGTTGTATGTACCAACTTTTTCAATAAATCTACCATCACGTGGTGCTCTTGAGTCTGCAATAACAATTGAATAAAACGCATATCCTTTGCGTCCGTTTCTTTGCAATCTGATTTTTGTTGCCATCTTTAAATATAAAGTTTAGTAAATAATAAAATGATTTGAATTATACTAATAACTCGTATTAGCGGCTGCAAAGGTAATGCTTTTTATTTGATTGGCAAAGCATTGGTTCAGATTTTAAAAAACTGTTGTGAATTTCTTCAAAAAGTTTTCACGCCTTGATGCATTTGTCTTCACTATTCTTGGGGATTTGCCGGATGTCTTCAAGATTCCTACAACATCCGTATCTATTTTTGCCGGAATAAACGGTATCAATATGATTCGGATATGTTTTATTTTAGTCTTTTCCTTTTGTATCCTTACGGCAGGAGGGCAGCAAATGTCTCATGATTTGTCTTATTATGCAGAAGCTGCACGGAATTACAGCCCCTTGCTCCACGATTACCGCAACCAACTGCAAATAGAGCAGGCGGAACTCCGGCGGCTGAAGGCGCTGTACACCCGTTCACGGCTGGAGCTGAACGGGGATTACCTGTTCGTACCCGTCCTGACCAAAGACGGGGGACAAACCTCTTTCCGATGGAACGCACAGGATGCCACGGATTATTACGGCTACGACTTGGGCGAGAGTAGCGGGCACCTGCATGCCGGAGCCACGTGGACACAGCCGCTCTTGGGACATTCGTCTTACAAAGTGGCACAGGAGCAATCCCGCATCAATATGGATATGGCTCGCAACCACATCCGCCTGGAAGAGAACCAACTGGAACGCGCGGTGACGGAACAGTACCGGTTGGACAGCCTGAACACGGCGGCATCGCTGCGCTCTTTCAACTTGCAGTACAAGCCGCGGCTGGACCTGTTTGTGGACGGAGGCATGCAGACGGGCAGCTTCTCGCAATGGTACAGGCATTTCGGCTGGAGCGCAGGACTGACATTTACGTGGACGCTCTTCGACGGCAGGCAAAAGCGTTGGAAGGAGCGTCAGGCGGAACTGCAGCAGCAAAGCATACGCATCTACCGGGACCATGCCGAATACCAACGCAGCATGAGGCTCTGCCAATGCCTGTCGGAGTTGGAGAAATATGACCGGAGGGAAAAGGCTCTGACGGAGCTACTCGCCGGATACGAGCGTGTCCTGTCCGATTATGCGCGGGAGGTGGAGGCCGGGCAGGTGTCCGTGCTGGATTATCTGACCGTGCTCCGCAACAAGATACAGACGGAACGGGATGCCCTGCTGATGCGTACGAACCGGCAGCTTGTCATCGCCGCTTACAATTACTGGAACCACTAAACACAACTTGGATATGAAAGCAACTCTTTCGATTCATCAACTCTACGCGGGATCAACTCTACGCCAAGCCCATCCTCTTCGTGGCAGGTCTGCCCCTGCAGCTGGTGGTGCTTGGTGTTTGCTCCGCTTGCTGAATTTTTATATCTTCGCAAGAAAAAACTATGACATCAAAAGACTATCTTGAAAAGGTAACTATCGGGAATCTTGCCGAATTGTCGGAGAAAATCATTTTGGATGAATATAACCCTCATTGGAAACTTATGTTTCAACGTGAAAAGAGTCGGATAGAAAAAGCCTTGTGCGGAAAAGAGATTATTGTCGAACATGTCGGCTCCACCTCAGTTCCTGGATTATGCGCGAAACCGATTATCGACATTCTTCTTTTGGTACCAGATTCGGCAGATGAAACCTATTACGTGAGGTTATTGCAAGACGCAGGATATGTTCTTAGAATCCGTGAACCAGAATGGTTTGAACATCGGATGTTCAAAGGCAAATCGCCGGAAGTGAATTTGCATGTCTTTTCAATCGGATGCAAGGAAGCAGACAGAATGATAGACTTCCGTGATTGGCTGATAGCGCATGAAGATGACCGCCGTCTGTATGCAAACACGAAAAAGCACTTGGCCACCAAAGATTGGAAATATGTACAAGAGTATGCCGATGCGAAGTCAGAAGTAGTGAAAGAAATATTCCGGCATATTTTTGCCCGGTAGAGTCCTTCGGGGAGCCGACGGTGTAAATCTGTTTTTGATGAGGCTTAGTGTTTGCTCCGCTTGCTGATTTTTTCTATATTCGCATGCAAACTTCCAAAATTTAGATATGATTACCGAAAAAGATGCTATTGATTTAATCATGCTTGCCGAAGAATTGGAGATAAATGTTTTCATTGACGGCGGCTGGGGTGTAGATGCATTGTTAGGCGAACAAACGAGAGAACATCAAGACATTGACTTGTTTGTGGAAGAAAGGCAGGCTGTGCGTTTCATTCATGCTTTACATCAACAGGGATTCAAGGAACGGACAGAAACATATTCCACTCCGCAGCACATCGTTTTCGCAGATGCGGATGGGCGGACGGTGGACTTGCATTTGTTTACATATACTTCGGAACGGAAGATTGTTTTTGAAGGAGCAATTTATCCGGCGGACACGTTCAATGGAGAAGGCTGTATCGGCAGAAAGAAAGTGTCGTGTATTCCTCCCCAGGCACAGGTCGCTTTCCACACAGGATATGTTTTTGATGAAAACGATATTAAAGATGTGCTTGCCTTGTGCTACCATTTCCATATTCCTATCCCTGAAGAATACAAGCCTTATGCTAAGTAATCCGCCCCCATCCGAAGCTCCGACAAATCTTACAGGAAAAAGTACTATTCCCGGCAGAGGCTTTCCTTCTTTCTTCAAAATTCCTACAAAATCCGCTCCTACCTTTGCGCAGATACAATAACTTTGCAACCGACTTAAAAACAGGAAAGCGATTATGTGGAAATACTATGCACTGCTGTCCGCCCTCTTTGCCGCGCTGACCGCCATCTTCGCCAAGGTGGGCGTGAAGGACATCAATTCGGACTTGGCTACGGCTATCCGCACCACCGTCATCCTGCTACTGACGTGGGGCATCGTGCTCTTCGGGCAGCACGTGGGCGAGATAAGGGAGATACCGCGTCATGCCTGGCTCTTCCTCGTGCTGAGCGGCGTGGCGACGGGACTGTCGTGGCTCTTCTACTTCAAGGCGTTGCAGACGGGCGACGTGTCGCGCGTGGCGCCGATAGACAAGCTGAGCGTCGTCATCACCATCTGCCTGTCGTTCTTGTTTCTGAAGGAACCGGTCAGCCTGCGGGTGGTGGCGGGCGCGCTGCTGATTACGGGCGGAAGCATCATCATGTTAATCAAGTAAGCGCAGGTCAGATGCTGTTGGTTATCCGTTCTTTTACCTTACTCCATGCATTTGTATTGAAGAGGCAACAACGGTCCATTGTCTGATACATCTCTTTAAAACGGCTTGCCGGAATCACAAAACTCAGCACATTGCTTTCTACATAAGGGCGCACGGAAGGGTCGAGCAGGCCTATAAACGTACGACGGCCGCCTGTTCTGTTTTCTTTTACGGCTTGGGCTACAACTGATGAACAGCCTGAGCCGAAAATGCAGGAGACAGCATCATCGGCGTTATTGTCGAAGAATGCCCAAGTTGCCAGTCCTGACAGCATGTCGGGAGTAGCAAAAAACAAAATCCCTTCCATGGGTTCAAAACTCTCTACGCGGTCAATCCGTATGAAATTAAGATACTTTTTAGCAGCCGGCCGTATATCAAGCCGTTCAATGCACGTTATCACATCTTCTGGAGAAGCCTTGTAGCGTTCTTTATGTGACACAAAGCCGGGCACATGCTCAGGCATCGGCGCAAAGGCGGTATAGAGCTTGCCTCCGCCACAACCGATGGTCTCGGCATTCAGGCTAAGCCCTTTCCCTTTTCTCGCGGCATTCATTCCCTTAAAGAGACAACCGTTTATCTTATCTGTATCTGCCACCGGTTCGTTATCATAATAGAACAGAAGCGGAAGTTCCGCCGTTTCACCAAAAGCCTGGCGGTATTTGCTGATGAATGTCTGAGTATCCATATCTTTTTCAGTATAAGTAGTTTTGTGGGTAAATATAGTGAAAAATTCGATTCTTCTTCAATATATCTTCAAATTTCCCTATTACCTTTGCTTCCATGTTTATTCATCAAACGCAATGAAACTGCTGATAATCGAAGACGAAAGGGAGCTGTTTGCCCTTCATCGGTAACGTGGGCAAGGCGGTGTCGAAGGCGGGGATGGCAGAGTATCCCAGCGGCGACATGGCGGATATGCTGGACAATCACGACTTCGTCTACACGCACATCAAGAACTTGAAGGCGAAGCTGGCGGAGGTGGGTGTGAGGGATTGCGTCAAGAATGTGTATCGCGGTGTTGCTGCTTGCCAAGATAGACAACCGCCAGTACGAACAGATGGAAACCATCAGTTTGGGCGATTTTCTCGACAGACTGCTGCCTTCATTGGAATGCCTTATGGGAAACATCGTTCTCCGCAAAGATTTCCAGACTTCGCTGATGATACGTGCCAACCGCACCCTTCTGGAAAGTCTCGTGAATAATCTTGTGGTGAATGCTGTCCACCATAACCGTCCGAATGGGGACATCACTCTTGTTCTGACCGGCAGGCAGCTTATCGTATCGAACACTTCCGATGAGCCGGAATTGGACGCCCGGCAGGTATTCAATCGCTTCTACCGCCCGTCAGAAAAAACAAAAGGTAATGGATTAGGACTGGCGATAGTGAAAGCGGTTTGCGAATACCATGGATGGAAAGTGAACTACTGGTATGAAAATAACAGGCATTGTTTTGCGGTGAATTTTTAGTTCCTATGTTTGTAAAATGTGCTAGCAAAATAGCATAAAGCCAAGAGAAACTGTTTTGAATTTCTCCAAAAAGTTTTTCTTGTCTTGATGTGTTCGTTTCGTGTGTGCTTTGGGCGATTTATTTGGCAAAGCCTGTCCTATTGCGTTTTCATGAGAACATGCTGATAAATGTCAACATTCATTTTATTGACATTTGGCTTCGCTTTGGCTTGTGGTCTATAGGGTTATAAATAATTTTGCTTCCTGTTGAACGGGTACTTTCTTCTGTTCCAGTCGAGGGAAACGTGCCGTGTTCCAAATGATAAAATACCGGAGCCAAAATACTGTCGGCTGGTGTGCCGAACTCTCCTAAATTGGCAGTTAAGTCTTCAGATGAAACATAATCAGGTTGCAGCCCATCAGTATAATAATCGTAAAAGTTTTCCGAGTTAGCTGTATATGAGGTGGTTAACCAGAATTCCAGTTGTGGGTAAGCTTCATTGGTAAACAAGCTCTGTGCCACATTTTTTCCAAAGGTGGCAGCACCTACTTGTAATAGCTTATCACCTAAATATGGGCGCAAGGTATTGATAACAATTTCGGATGCCGAGGCTGTATTAGAGGTGGTGATGACGTACAGGTGGTCATAATTCAGATTGGTTACCCCTTGCAGCAGACTGGCATCAAAAGTATAGGTCTGTGTCTGAGGATCAGTCTTGTCATTAAATACCATTGTAAGCCACGGTTGTCCCATTGCACCTTGTGGGGCAAGGATGGTACTAAGCAATTGGGCGGTGGATACATAGCCACCCGGATTGTAGCGAAGGTCGAGGATGATGTCGGATGGTGACTGGGCGGCAGCTTCGTTGAAGGCTGCTTTCAGTGATTCTTCGTCGTCCGTTTCAAATCCATTGTAGAGGATATAAAAAGCTTTTTTGCTTCCGGCGGTTATGGTCTTATAGGTAAATACGCTGGGTTGTTCGATGATTCGGGGAGCAGGCATGTCAACGTAGGATGTATCCGGCTGTCCATCTACTTCTGTAGCTACCCGGTAGCGGCAGGAGCTGCTGGGACGCTGGAAGAAAGATTCGAAGTTACTTGTATTCAAAGCCCGGTCGTTCACGCTTACCACCCAGTCGTTGCGTTTCAGTCCCACTTCAGAAGCTGGAGAATCAGGATACACATATAATATATGTACTACATAGTCACCGTTGGTATTGCGTATCAATGAGCCTTCCAATCCGAAAGTGGGGTAAGCACTTTGTACACGTGAAACATTTACCGAATCAATGTGGGAAAACACGCTTCCATTTTTCTGGTCCTGTGAAGAAACAACCGACTGGAGAAATGTTTCGGGCTTATCGAAGAAGTTCAGTCCTTCTTCGGTGGGAAGGTCTTCGTAAAACAGGTAATGTTGTTGCATGGTTTCGTACATCCACGTTTTTGGCCCGATGAGGGCATAATATTCCCCCGAGCGGTCTTGCCCGCACGATGCAAGGAATAAGGCAGATGCAAGCATGCATAGCGCATGGATGTGGAATAGGCTTCTTTTCATGATGCAGGCTTTTATTTCATGGTAAACGAGTTTTGTCCGATCATATTGCCGTCGGCAAAGATATAGACCGTATAGGTACCTGCAGGAAGGTATTCTTCCACGTCCCAATAGACGGTAACGCTTTGTTCTTCTCCGGTATATTCAATATACTTTTTAATGGAGTAAGTAATTTCACGGTCTTCGTAGGCAAAGGTGGTATTGCCTTTCGAGAGGATGTCATTGTCGGGCTTGGCAATGCGGACGTAGATTGTTTTGTTGCCCGTTTCGGCAGTGATGTTCTTTACGATGGTGAATGAGATAGCAATTTTTTTCACGTCTTTCACCTTTCGTGCTTTCTTGCCACGTTTATTCATCGGTAGTGCAGAGATGTTGGTGGCATCCAGTTGGGCTGCTAGCGATACCTTTTCGTTCAGGTTTTTCTTTTCTTGCGAGAGGGTATTGATTTGCGCTGTGGCAGCTGAGTATTTGCTTTTCACTTCCTGATTTTCTTCCATCAGTGCAGCGTTGAGCCGGTTGAGCGAGTCAATTTGGATAACATAGGTACGCAGCACGGCACGTACGGTTTTCAATTCTTTCTTCAACCGCAATATTTCGGCAGCATTGGTTGTCTTCACCTGCCGCAGTTCTTCCAATAACCGTTGGGTCTTCAACTTTTCACTTTCCAGTTTTTCACGAAGCGAATCGTTGTTGATCTGCACCTGAAGTTCATCGTATTGTGTAGCAAACGCGCTATATTCATTTTCCATTTCTTGTTTTTCTACGGCAAACACTTCGGCCATTTCCTTATTTTTCCGGTATTCGTTCACGGCAAGGAAAGAAACGCCTGCAACAATGACAATCAATAGAATAATCGCTCCAACTAATTTTTTATTTTTTTCCATAGACTCTTGAGTTTGGGCGCAAAATTACAACATTTTGTACAGATGTAGTCTTTTGGGCTGATAAAAAACTATAATGGGGATGAGTTCATGCGTTTTAAGTTTTTGAGTTTTTAAGTTTTTGGGTTTTGGGGGTTGTTTGCTGATTCTGCCTTACTGGTTATTGGGAATAGCTCTTAAAAACTCATCCTACATCATCACACAAAACTCAAAACAGACTTTTAAAGGCCTGCCAACTTGGCTGGAACACCTTCATCTCCTGCTTCCCAATGCAAAAGGGGAAGTCCGTTATACTCGCCTTGCTGCTTGTCTACCCAGGCATTCAAGGCATCCAAAAGGTTTTCGCCCGTATCAGTAACGGTGAAATCAGTATCGTATGCATAATTTTTCCCTTCATTTTTCGTGCCCTTATAAAATTCTTTTAGACCACTATCTTTCGGATAATAACAATTATTAGATATACCGGCTGAAAGTTGATAAGAAAAGAGAGCGGATTGTGAGTTCCCATTGAAAAATGGGGCATGTACATAGCAATTCGTCAGCACAGCACCGGAAGCCATATTATAACATAGACCTCCTGCATTGGCGTTTTTCGTAAACTGACAAGAACTTGCATAACTATTGATAACATACAAATAATTATGTCCACATAATCCTCCTATACCATCAAGCCTTCCTTCAAAACTAACATTACATACTGAACTATTGGCAATAGTACCTTTATTTTCACCAACTAAGCCTCCTGCATAACCAAATGCTTTATCTTCGATACTACACGATAGAACATGGCAACCAATCACATTCCCTTCATTAAAACCGACAATCATTCCATCATAATGAGTTTCATTAAGAAAATCAAGATTGACATACGAACAGTTTTCTAAAGTCAAGTCTTTTACCATTCCTCGCTCGCCTATATATCCGAATAGTCCCTGATGTTTAGTGTCTTCCGGAGTAATCAAACGTAGATTGGAAAGCGAATGCCCTTGACCGTCAAAACATTTATTAAAAGATTTGCTTTTACCCAATGCTGTCGACTTACACCCTATCGGCTGCACTAGCTCACTTTGCTCTTCTGTAAACGCAATGTCTGCACAAAGGAAATAGGTCATGACGCCATCTACTTCATGTCCGAAATCGTCCAGCGTGTAGCCTTCGTATTCCATCCCGTTTATCAGATGGGAGAATGCGATAAATTCTTCTGCGGTGTAGATGCCGGTTTCTTTTTCTTTGGAAATAAGCCGGTAGGTATATTGGTGTCCCGAAATGAAAGATTGTGTCGGAGTGGTGAGTTGTAGTTCACCTTCGGGGGTGACAAGCCTGATGTCGACAGAAACATTGTCGGCAGGAGGTATGAAAAGTGTATACATACGGTCGGTTCGTTTTTCGAAAGAAACGGTAGGTGCCGGAGTTTCTGCAAATGTGAATGTTCGGGTGTGAGGCTCTATGCTTGCCAGTCGGACGGATGGAGTAAAACGGATGTTTTGCATCTGTGTATGGATTGATTCATCTGTCTCAAAAGTGATTTTGGCAAAGAGATGTTCGAATTGCAGTTCGACTGGTTTGCCGTAGGGCGTTTCTTGAGCTGCATATAAGATGTCTTTCAGATTTCCTTCCGTATCGTAAAGTTCTTGTTGGGTTGATGCGAATGCCGGATAGTAGACGACAACCGATGCTTCATTTCCACTTTTATCCCAGTACAATGGAGTCTCAGGATGCCATTCCCCATCTTGATAAGTCAGGGCGATATTGTTGGCGTTTATTCCTCCTTGACTGAAAAGGGAGGCATTGTCGCCTGCGGTGAAGATATTTTTTCCTTCATTGTTCCGGGTCATCCCTTCCAATTGGTTTCCTTGGATGGAGACTGTTATAAGTGAGTTGTCCATAAGTTGTTCTTCCTGGCATCCGACAAGCAGGCAAGCAAGGAGGATGATATATAGCTGTTTCATGGCATTCGGTATATTGTTGTTTTTAAAATATAACGCAAGAGCATTATTTTGTTTACCCCCGTTCCCTGTTTTTTACCAGCTGATTATGCGAATCGGGAGTTGACAACGGATTCTTGTGATGCTATCATAGAACACAGACTACACAAGAATACACAGAAGAACAGGTCAATAATCAATATGCTGATGTGAAAATAAATTAGCACATTGCCTTATTGTAAGCATTCGGTTTGATTGTTATGCAGGGGCAAAATTACAATCAAACCATAGGGCATGCAATGTGTATTTCTTAGAATGCTTACGCCTTATTATTCATTGGCACATTAAAATAAAATCTGTGTCTTTCCGTGTTGTCTGTGTTCCATTAAAATGCACAAATAAATACCGCGTGAAGTATGACTCCTAAACGAAGTGATAACTTCTGTGAAACATAACGACGTTTAACACCTGATTCGCATAAATCAAAAACCGGCGCGCATCCCTGCGAACCGGTTCCTTAGATGTATGCTCGGCATGAGTATTAGCTAACGGGTGCAAGTCCCTAATGAGCCCTAATAGCGGGAATCATACAGCCCAAAGCAAGGGTGTCCATCGCGAGTTGGAATCTGAAAGAAGCTG